>JAUWNN010000028.1 GCA_030612625.1 Caldifarciminota bacterium | reverse complement strand
CGCAGATTACGCAGATTGCACAGATAGAGTCCGAAAAGGAATCTGCGTTCATCGGTATTCATCTGCGGTTACTTCTCTTTCGTGCCTTTCGTGATTTCGTGGCTAATCCTGGTTTGGTTGCGGCCCTTCGGGGGCCGCGCTGTGTTCATCTGTGTTCATCTGTGGTTTACTCCTCCCTTGGCGCTCTTGGCGGTTAATCGAATGACGAGTGTCGAATGACGAATGGAAGACAGCGGAAGATTGCCGCAGTCGCTTCGCTCCCTCGCAATGACAGAGGGGTCTGCGGTTTTGGCTTTTGCACTTTGGCTTTTGACTTCCGCCTTCTGCCATCTGTGTTTATCTGTGGTTTTCACTCTTCCTTCTTCGTGTTCTTCGTGCCCCTTCGACTCCGCTCAGGGCAAGCTTTGTGTTTAATTTCCTCTTGGCGGCCTTGGCGTTCTTGGCGGGTTTGCCTTCTGCCCTCATCTGTGTTCATCTGCGGTTCATTCTTCGTGTCTTCGTGCCTTTGTGTTCAGATTTCCCTTGGCGGTCTGGTTCGATTGCGAACGCCGAACCGGAATTGACGCTGCCTGTCCCCTGCCAATTAGGCCTTGACTCCGGGAACAATTCAGGTATGCTGTGGCGTAGAGATGTTTCGGCATCTTTGCCTCCTTGCTCTTTGAGGCCGGGCCTCACGCCCGGCCTCGCTTCTCAACAACCGCCCGGTTCGTGGCGTTCTTGGCGGTCAATCGAATTGCGAATGCCGAGTGTCGAGTGCCGAGTGGCAGGGAGCAGAGAGACCCTTCGACTCCTTCCAGTCGCTCAGGGTGACACGGGGGTGTCATTTTGACTTCTGCATTTTGACTTCTGCTATGTCCATCTGTGTTTATCTGTGGTTCATCTTTCCCTTGGTGCTCTTGGTGGCCTTGGCGGTCAATCGAATTGCGAATGCCGAATGAAGGACAGCGGAAGATTGCCACGCCCGCCACAAAGGCGGGCTCGCAATGACATGATTCCTGGCGCTCTTGGCGGTTGAATCTGACCCGCGCCTCATGTCTGGCTGACGGTTTCGGGCTGCGATGACTTGCTCAGGTCTTCAGACCATTTGCCGCACCGGTCACCGTACCGGTCAATCACTTCCCCTTCCCGGACTATCTCGACAACTTCGCACCGGTTCGGGCATCCGTCACATTCAAAAGCCCTGGTCTCGAAAGCAACGTCGGCCGTTTCAAACCCGGCAAACCGGCTTTCTCTTCCTTCGGTTTCTTCTCCGGCGAGTATGGCCGCGCCGATTGCTCCCATCACCAGGAAGTGCTCAGGCACAACCACCTTCTGTTCAAGTGTGCGCTCAAACGCGCTCCGCACCCCGACATTGGCCGCAACCCCGCCTTGGAACAGTATCTTCGGCCGGATGTCTTTTCCCCTGGCAACCGTGTTCATATAGTTGCGGACAATCGCATCGCACAAGCCCGCAATGATGTCATTGGTGGCAATCCCGAGCTGGGCTTTGTGAATCATGTCGCTTTCCGCAAACACCGTGCACCGGCCCGCGATGTTGACCCGGCTCTCGGCCTTCAGGGCCATATCCCCGAACTGCTCAATCGGGATGCTCAACCTTGCGGCCTGGTGGTCGAGAAAGCTGCCGGTTCCCGCGGCACAGACCGTGTTCATCGCAAAGTCAACCGGTATCCCGTCTCTCAGAATGATGATTTTGGAATCCTGCCCTCCGATTTCCAGCACGGTGCATGCTTCAGGATAGTACTGGCCTGCTGCGACCGCATGGGCGATTATCTCGTTCTTGACGATATCGGCCTGGACCACCACGCCGGCCAGCCTGCGGGCCGAACCCGTAGTCCCGGCCCCGGCAATCACCGCTTTGCCGTCCATCTGTCTACCCAGCTCCCGCAGCAGCAGCTTTATCGACTTTATCGGGCTGCCCTGGGTTCGTAGGTAGCTGCTGGCCAGAACCCGGAACTCCGGGTCGATTACTACCCCTTTGGTGGAAATCGAGCCGACGTCAATTCCGAGAAGAACCTTGGACACGCTTCTTCCTTTTCAACAGGTCAACAAACGCCTCAAGCCGGGTCAGGAGCCCGGTACGCGAAGTGTGCTCGTCAAATGACAGGGACAGAACCGGCACCCCGGAATCCTCGGACAACTGCTGCAGGGCTTCAAGGGCAATGTTCTCGGGCATGCAGGTAAATGGAAATATGTGAACCAGCCCGTCCACCTTCTTCCTTTCCACAAAATGGATTGACTCGCCTACCGTCCTCATCGCTTCACCACCCGGGCATTCCCTCAGATAGCGCCGGGCCAGACGCTGAGACCGGAAGTAACTACGGTCGAGCCTGAGCAGGTGAAGCAGGTGATGATGCAGGCTGCGCTCGAACAGCACCTCAACACCCAGACGCCCGAGCTCTTTTTCAATCTCCTGATTCGCGAACTGCTCAATCATCATGTATATCTCCCCGACCAGCCCGACCGCAAGTCCCGGCTTCCTGCCGTTATGGCCAGGAGCCGCACTACCGTTGCAACTGAACATTCTGTCAAGACCACGCCGCGCGCGCCTGATTGCCTTGACCGACCGGGCCTGCTCAACCATCTCAAGAGCCGGTTTCTTGAGCCTCTCGGCTTCACGGAAGTCAACCGCCCGCTTCCGGTTGAGCAAAACCCGAAACTCCTGGGTCAACAGGCTCTTCTCAAGCATGATGGCTATCGCCCGGACGACTCTGACCGGCGATACGTGGAACACCGAAGGGATAAGCTGGAATACGAAAGCATACGGTGAGTACTGAGCCACCGGCACAAGTTTGTATCGCATCCCCAGCCTGGCCAGGGCCTGCTCCTGAAGATAATGATAGTACCCGAACCGGCACTTGCGCGCGCCCGCGGCCATCAACAGGGTATCGGCCCCTTGTTCCATGGCTTCGATGAGATTGCCCAGGGTTATCTTGAACGGCATACAGATGAGCTCGGGAGAATGCTCGACGCCCAGTTCCACAGTCCTTTTTGATGCCGGCGGCCCCAGCACCACCTCAGCCCCAAGGTCCTCGACAAATGTCTTCAGAGCGTAAGTGTCGTATCCGAAATGCGGGAACGTCGCTTTCATTGCAAAAACCAGGGCTCTAGGATGCCTGCGGCACTGCCTTTCTGCGCTCGGCCAACTCGACGAATGCCTCAATCCTCGTCACCAGGCCTGCAACTCCGGTATGCTCATCAAGCACCAGTTGCAGGAACGGAATGTTGCGCCGGCACGCCTCTTCACGCATGAACTCGGCCACCAGTGAATCAGGCCCGCAGCCCATCGACACCACAACGCACACCCCGTCCACTTTGTCCGCCAGATAGCGGAACGCATTATACAACTCCCGCTCATACACCCACCGAATGTTCCGGGCAAACCCTTTGCGACTCCGCAGCACCGCTTCGGGCAATTCGTCCTTAAGGCAGACCCGGTACCCGTTGCTCGTGAAAGTCGAAGTAATCGAGCGGCCGATGTAGTCATCTCCCAGATTGTAGAAATGACCAATCAGGGCAACCCTTTTCTCTCCAGGTTCGTATTCCGGCACCGCGGTCCTGGTGTTAAGCTCGCGAGAAGCCCGGGAAAAAGCCCTGACAACCGGGAAAGGGTTCGGGGTTATCGACAGACCCGCAGCCAGGTAGGGAAGAACGAAACCGCCCTTGATAACCGGGGCTATCAGCTTGACGTCCTTACCAAGCATCATCCGCGCGATGTCGACGATGCCGATCATCTTCGGACAGGCGTAAAGATGGTCTTCAAGCCAGACCACCCGTGGCAGGAATACCGCCTCGACCCTACCCTTAAGGTCGGCAATATGCCCGGCCAGAATCTTCACCGGCAGGCAGACTTCGCTCGAAACGTACTCCAGCCCCTTCTGAAGCAGGACCTTGTCCGTCTTGCGGGTCACCACAACTTCGGCTCCGAGTTCGGTCAGATACCGCTCCCAGAACTTACCGTACCGGTAGTAAAGCAGAGCTCTTGGTATGCCAACGCGCATCTGCGGAATTGTATTTCCATGCCCGGCAAAGTCAATACAGCGCACCAGAAAAAAACGACTCGTCAGCCTACGCGGTGCCTGGACTCAAATCGGGCCGGTCTGACACCGATTCCCGCCAGAATCCGCTCGGCCCGCTCAAGGCCTTTGCCCAAATCCTCGGGCCGGTGGGCGTCTGACCCGATTGTGAACACCTCCACACCGGCCTTCCGCGCCAGCCTCACAATCCTCTCCTCTGGATACGGTTCATCAGAGCCCCGGCGGAACGCCGAACTGTTTACCTCAATGCCGACCCGGACCCGGGCAATCAACTCCAGAGCCGGCCCGAGCAGCCGCTCTGCGCACATCCCGAACTCCGGACCGAAAAGCGACTGAATGTACTTACGATAGATGTCCAGATGAGCCAGGCAATCAAACAACCCGGACCCGGCCGCGGCCTGAACATAATCGAAATACCGGGTAACGATGTGCTTGACATCCTTGTCCTGGAATTCACGCTTGAACACTTCGAGTTCGTCGCCTGAAGTAATCGCGACGTGGTCAAGGCAGTGGACCGCACCCAGGACAAAATCGAAAGGATACAGTTACAGGAAATCTCTGACAATCACTTCCAGCCCCATCTCATAACCCACTTCCACGCCGGCCCGAATCACCAACCCGGAAAACTCCTGTCTAGCCCCTTCAATCTCAGCAAAGTAAGCCCTGGGCCAGTCAGAATCCATCCCCAGTTCGCGGCCGCCCACTCTCACGTGCTCGTGTTCCCGACGCACCGGGTCCGGCTCATAGTGAGTCGTGAAGCAGACCTCTTCCAGTTCCAGCTCCACTGCCCGACCGCAGAAGTCACTTATGCTCCCCTGGGCGTCTTCTGAGAAATTCGGATGTACGTGGTAATCAACCATCAGTTCAGCCCGAGTTCAATCTGACCGCCCAGCTCAAAAGCCGGAGTTTCCTTCCAGGTGCAGCCCAGACGGAATCCGACACCGGTTCCCCTGGAAAGTCTCAGCCCGAACCCGAGGCAGCCACGCCAGGCAGATTCGCTGGTGCCATAACTGAAACCTACCCGCATCGGTCCATACTCGCTCAGATACAACCTGACCCCGGTGCCAGCCATGTCGAACCGGCCCCCGGTCAGCACCGCCCAGACCGGGCCAGAAGCCGTCCTGAGCACAACTGCCGCCATCCGGCCCCGGCCTTCGTGCTGTTCCGGGTACTCGTCCGCCAGAATGAAAGTCACTTTCGTCTCTTTGCTGTAATCGAAACCCAGGTCACAGCGACTGTTCCGAAAGCGCCGTTGTTCCAGCTTGTAACTCCGGCCCATCCTCAACCCGAAAGAAAACCGGTTGATGCGCTGGTTCAGGTTGACCTCGAGCCGGGCCGGCAAAGAATCAACTGCGAAGTCACGATAAGTGTTCCCGCGAATCCAGAACCGGAATCCACCGGTTCGATACCCGATCCTTGTCCGGGCATAGAGCCGGTTCTTCCGACCGGTCATGCTGCGCCACCGGCCCAGAGGAGCAAAGTACTTTTCCCCGTAACCGGACACACCCAGCCCGACTCTCAGCCCTTGCCAATCGCCTGCCAGTTCTATCGCACCGGCCACTCCACCTGTGGTTGAAACCCCTGCCTCAATTCCAAGTCGGTACGCGCCGGTCCGGATGTCAGAGCCGATTCCGCAAACCGCGAGTGAACGACCGAAGAACGAGTTGCTGGAATCATCAGGAGCGAAATCACGGCTGTAGCGTACATAGCCGGCTTCGGCTGTCAGCCCAAGGCTATGCCAACGGTGCGAGAGCGCGGTCCCGAACGACAGCTCATCCACCCGGTTGTGCTCAGCCCGAGAAGCCGAATCATCGTGCACACCGCCGGACCTCAACCTGGCAACCGTGCCGTCAGGATGCAGCCGGGCATCCCGGCCAGCATACGAACCGAATCCCACCGCTTCCCATCCCCGCTGCGCCACCTCAATACCGGCCCCACGCAGCCCCCGGTTCTCGAGCGCGGACCTGACCGGTCTCAGTTTCGCCGGGCCTTTGACTCCAGTGTCCCATCTGGCGCCGCCCCTGCGATACGGCCCGCTGAAAACCAGACCCAGGCCACTGCCGAACGTGTAGTCACCCAGGACAAAACCGAAACCCTGCTTCTTGAATCCCAACCCCATTCCCAGCCAATCGGTCAAATCCGGCTCACCGTTATCTTTCTCAAGAATACCTCTGGCCTGCCAGCCGCCCCGGTCTATCTGGATTCTGGCCAGACTCGACCACCGGCTTCCGGCAAAAGGTACTGTGTCTGCCTTCAGTCTGACCAGCATGCTGCCATCCCATCCCGGCTCCTTGCTCGCCACAGTTACCACCTGTGCCAGCATGTCATACCCGTCTGGTGAAATTCCCGGCACCAGTTGCAACTGGTCCTGGCTGTCGAAATGGCCGAGCGAATCTCGCACCGCAATAATCCGAAAGGCCAGCACCGGGTCAAGCCAGGGAATCGCCAGCAACTCATCCACGGTTGCCCGATTCAGGTCAATCGGGTGAGCCAGCAGGAACTCCACCTCTTCTTGCAGCGCAATGTCGTCCTCATCTACCAGCGGTTCTGGTGCCGTATTCACTCCCCCTGAAACCAGCAGGCAAACCAGAACCCAGGCTAGAGCCACGAGGCCTGCATCCCGAGAATGTGCGTTTCTTTAAGCTGGGGGTGGAAACGGTAGGAGTAGTCAACCTGCAGGAAGCCGACGCGCACACCCAGACCGGCCCCATAGGACAGCGGCTCATAGCCTACCCCGATGCGCAGGTCAATGGGCGGAATCAAGCAGAATTCCATACCGAACGCCACACTCTCTTCTTCCCCTGCTCGACTCACATCAAGTGCCAGAAGTAACGTCTCCACCGGCCGCAATGAACCCGCAAGCACGAGCCGCAAAGGTAGCTCGTCGCCATTTCCGAATCTTGGCAGGTTAAGCCGAAACCCGGCAGCCCCCAGACAAAGGACGCCTGTCTGCCAGTTGACCCCGAGGTCAAACGCCGGAACCGCATCTATGCCAAACCTCCCCATGTCTCTCACCATCAGATGCACACCCAGACCCGCAGTCACCCGTGCTGCCGGCTCGATGCCGAGATTCAACTGCAGGTCGCTTTCCCGGTAATCTGCAAATGAAAGGCTGTTGATACTGACCCCTCCGCTCCAGCGTTCCCTCCCGAGCACAGCGCAAATCCTGCCCCAGTCCACATGGTCAAGCCCGTATGGACGGCTGTACACCAGGCCGGTCTGGAACCTGTCCGCCTCCATAACCAGAGCCGGGTTCAGGACAAAGGAGTTCTGCCAGTCAGCAACCGCGGCCCCGGCCAACATCCCGCCGGCCTTGCCTGCCGGAGGCGAGAACTCGAATGCCATTACCAGTAGCAGCCAGAACATCAGGGGAACACCTCACCCACATGGGGCCATATGCCGAGCCTTACAGGCCCGGCAATCGGTCCCGGGCCTGAATTACTTGACGTAGTACAAAAAGCGCCCGCAGTTAGGGCATGTCACCAGTTCGGTCCGGCACCGTACGCCCAGTTCGGACGGCAGCTTGACGTAGCAGCCGCCGCAGAACTCCCGGATTACCTGGACCACAACCCGCCCGCCGTACCGCTTCATAATCCGTTCATACTGGGCCAGGAGTTGCGGGTCTATCTTCTTGGTCAGCTTGGCACGTTCCTTTTCCGCGGTCTTGATGAACTCACTCGAAGGCTTGATATCCTTGAATCCTACAGCCTGATAGTGCTCGTTCTCAATGTCGCGTAGAATATGGTCAAACTCCTCAAGCGAACGCAGAGTCTCGATCTTCGGATTCATCTGACCTTTTCCTCAAGCGAACGAACAAGCTCAAGGAACTCTTCCGGAGTCTCAGGGTCGAACAAGCGCTTCTTCTTGGCCAGCTCCTGACACACCATCGCCACTCGGCCCAGAATAATCAGGTACTGGTTACCCCGGTCCTGGGGAGGCGCCATAATCAGAAAGAAAAGGTGTGCCGGTTTTCCGTCGACCGAGTCAAAATCAACTCCCTTGGTCGACCTGCCAACCGCCATCTCCAGTTCGTCAATCAAGAGCGACCGGCCGTGCGGGATGGCGATACCTTTGCCGATACCGGTAGAGCCCAACTCCTCCCGCTTCTTGAGTGTCTGCAGAAGCGACTGGGCTCCCTCATCCTGCTTCACCATTGAAACCAGCTCACGCAGCACATCGGCCTTCCTGCGACCCCTGATGTTGAGGTTTATCCTCTCCGGCTTGAGCAAAGACGCTAAGTTCAATCAGCACCTCCTATTCAAGGCGCTGTCCACAAGGACAGCGCAACCTGGCCTTTCTACAAAGTATTGTCTGCTGAAGAGAGACTCCGTTGCGGCGCGTCACCCCACAGTCTTTCCAGACCATAGAACAACCGAATATCACTTAGGAAAATATGCACTATAACATCCACATAGTCAAGCAAAATCCACTGCGCTGTTTCCACCCCTTCGGTGTGATGAACCCGCTCTCCTTCCTGCGCCAGTCTGTCCACAACCTCCCTGGCAATCGCCTGGGCGTGGATAGTCGAATTGGCGGTAGCGATTACGAAGTAGTCGACCAGAGGAGACCGGTTGCGAAGGTCCAGCACCACGACATCCTCTCCCAGTTTTTCCTGAACAATCTCCGCGGTTCTCGCGGCCAATTGGCTGGCGGTCATCCTAGCGAAGGACCACGACTTCCGGAAAGAAAAAACGGTAATCTTCCCCGAGCACGACCCCAACCTCAAGATAGCGCGAAGAATCCAGTTGCACCACCACCTCAGGCATCAACTTGTCTCCGATTGGCACAAACCAGAATCTTGGCTGAACCGCCAGCGCAGCGGCAATCTTACGGGCATTCTCGCCGGCCGGGTCACGCAAATCCACCACTACCGTTCGCTCATAGAGCTGTTCTGCGTTTCCAACATCATACACATCAAATCCACGCAACTGAAGGTCATCAGCAACCGACCTGGCCAGTCGGACAGCCCCGCAGCCATTGATGACCTCTATCCGGACCGACTCGATGTCGAATTCCACTGACCCGTTCCTGCACAGGAACCGCCCGGTCACCGAACCACCCACCGCAATCAACACTGCGCCCAGCAGGAACCAGACCAGAAAACGCTTCATCCTTGCTCACGGACCGACCGCCGGGCCAGCTCGGTCGCAACTTCGGCAAGCTGCTCCGGGGTATTGACCCCCAGAATCTCCTTCGGGTCCTCAGCAACCACCGCTGCGACCCGCCCGCCTTCTGACCTCACCGCCCGGACCGCATCAGTCAGGTAGCACTCACCCGACACTGCGCTTGGCTCGATGCGCTCCAGAACCGGCCGCAACCTGCCCCAACCAAAAGCATAAACACCGGCATTCACTTCCGCAATCCCTTTCACTTGCTCCGATGCATCCCGCTCTTCAACAATCGCGGCCACGCTGTCATCGGAACTGCGAACAATCCGTCCGTACCCGAACGGATTCTCCAACAGGGCGGTAAGAATCGCAACATCGGCTCCGGAATCGTGGTAAACATCGGTCAGTCGGCAGATGGTTCTGCCAGTCAGAAGTGGAGTGTCGCCGCACAGCACAACACATTCCTCCTCGTCCCCAAGCAGTTCACTGCAGGCAAGCACCGCATCGGCCGTTCCTCGCTGCTCTGCCTGGAGCGCGAACTCAACCCCGCTTCCCGAAAATGCTTCCTCCACCTGCTTGTGCGCAGTACCGACAACAGCGATAATCCGGCTCAGCCCGGCTGCGCGAGCCGCATCAACTACGTAACTCAGAAGCGGCCGCCCCTCGATCGGCAAGAGCACTTTTGGGGTCACAGACCCCATGCGCTCGCTCCTACCCGCTGCGAGGACGACCGCTGTCATCAACGATGCGATTATTCCGGTCGACGCTGACTCTTATCAGTTGATGCCGTGCCGCCGACTCCTCGTCGAGAAAAACACTGCTCATAACGATAACTTCATCCCCTATTTCACCCATTCGCGCGGCCGCACCGTTCAGCACGCAAGCTCCGGACCCGCTGGGCGCTTTGATGACATAAGTCTCGAAACGGTTGCCGTTATTGACATTTACAACCTGCACGACCTCACCCGGCAGGATGTCGGCCGCCCGCATCAGGCTCGCGTCCAGGTCCAGGCTGCCTTCGTATTTCAGGTTCTTGTCAGTCACCACAAGCCGTTGGATTTTGGACTTGACCAGAATTCGGAAACTCAACACCAGACTCAGGGTTTCTTCTTCTCGCGACTCTTCTTTGGGTCCGGCTTTTTCTCGGCCGATTTCTTGGTCTTCTTGCGGCCGCGTTCTTTCTTGGCCTTTGCCTTGGCCTTTTTCTCCTTGTGCGTTTCCTCTCGAACTACCAGTTCCAGAAGCGCCATCTCGGCGCCATCGCCTTCACGCGGCCCGAGCCGGTATATTCGGGTATATCCGCCTTCCCGGTCCATGAATCTCGGCCCGATGACGTCGAAAAGCTTCTTCAGCAAGTCCTTATCCCCGATGAAACGAACCGCTTCTCTTCGGGCCGCAAGCGTGTTTTTCCGGGCGAACCGAATCAGCCGCTCAGCCCGGCGCCGCGCCTCCTTGGCCTTGGGCAAAGTTGTCTGGATGCGCTCATGAGTAATGAGCGCCCGCACCAGGTTCCTCAGCAGAGCCAGACGGTGTGCTCTGGTTCGACCCAGCTTCTTGGTCTTTTTGCCGTGGCGCAGGGTTACTCCTATCACTCCAGCCCGGACACATCCATCCCGAAAGCCAGCCCCATGTCCTCAAGCACCTTCTTCAACTCCTCAAGCGACTTTCGACCGAAGTTCTCGGTGTCGAGCATTTCCTTCTCAGTTCGCTGGACCAGGTCTCCCACTGTCTGTATCGAAATCCGCTCGCCGGTCCGCTTGGACCGACCCTTCTTCAGACAGTTCAGAGCCCGGTTGGACAACTCCAACTCCTCGATATCCATCCCGAGAAGCTCAATCAGCCGGTCGCGGTCCCGGTAGAGCTTCTCTTCCTTCATGAACTCGGGCTTCTTCTCAGACGGCACCAGAACATCCATATGGTTCTTCAGGATTGTGGCGGACTGAATCAAAGCCTCATCCGGTCGCACCGAGCCATCGGTCCAGACTTCGAGAATCACTCTCTCGAAATTGGTCCGTTCGAGCACCCGCATGCTCTCAACCTGGAAATTCACCTTCTTGACCGGTGAGAAGAAAGAGTCGAGGAAAATCGTCCCTTCGGGCACGGTCTGGTTCCTCTTCAGGCGCTCTGCCGGCACGTAACCGCGGCCGTTCTCCACCAGCATCTCGATGTTGACCGCCCGATTCTTGTCAGAAATGGTAAGAATCCTCTGGTCCGGGTTGGTGATAACGATTTCAGGGGGTACGGTAAGGTCTTTGGCCGTGAATTCCCGTTTCCCCTTGACGTGAAGGGAACACGGCTTCGGTGCCTCAGACCAGAGTCGCACCCGCAGCTTCTTGATATTCAGGATAATCTCGGGCACATCCTCCACCACATCGTCAATAGTGGAGAACTCGTGGGGCACGCCGTCAATTCGCACCTGGGTCACCGCCGCGCCCTGAACCGCAGAAAGCAGGGCCCGGCGCATGGCGTTCGCCACAGTATTACCCCACCCCTTTTCAAGCGGAGCGATGATAAACTTCGTGTAGGACTCAGTAGCCGTATCGGCATCATAGTCCAACTTCTCAGGCAGTATGAACCGCTTTAGCTTCATTTTGAGTAAAACTCCACAATTAACTGAGTGTTACAGGGAATATCTTTTACATCCTCAGGGCCTGGCTCACGAGTCACCCTTCCGGTCACGGTATCAGGTTCCACGCTGAACCACGCCTTATCCGTGGACTCCTTATTCGCAAGAATCGGCTTAATCAGCTTCAGGCCTCTTTCACCATGAACCCCGATAGTCTGACCGGCCTTGACCAGATAGGACGGTATGTCTACCCGCCGGCCGTCAACCGCGATGTGTCCGTGACGCACAAACTGCCGGGCCTGGGGACGTGAATCGGCAAACCCGAGCCGGTACACAACATTGTCAAGGCGGCGCTCCAGGAAGATGACAAGCGCTGCCGCGGTATTGGCTGCCTTGGCCGCCCGCTCGTAGTAATTGCGGAACTGCCGCTCAAGCACGCCGTACATCATCCGCAGCTTCTGCTTCTCGCGCAACTGAATCGCATAAGCCGACATCCTCCTTCGCCGGCGTCCCCGAACTATCGGTTCCTCCCCGCGCTTCATCAGCACGCACTTATCGGAGAAACATTTCTCGCCGCGCAGAAAGAGCTTCTCTTTTGCCTTCCGGCATCTCTTACATTTCGGTCCGGTATCTCTTGCCATTATTAGTTCCGAATTATAAAGGGCGGTGCTCTCAAGTCAACAGTTCCGTCGCCTTCTACACTCGCCGCTGCTTAGGTGGCCGGCATCCGTTGTGAGGAATCGGTGTAATGTCTTTCATCGATATAACATCAAGACCGGCATTCTGCAGAGACCTGACCGCGGCCTCCCGGCCCGGGCCCGGCCCGCTTATCCTCACCTCGACCTTCCTGACGCCCATTGTCGTCGCCTCCTTGGCTGCGGCCTGGGCACACACTCCGGCCGCATAAGGCGTCCCTTTCTTAGACCCCTTGAACCCGACCCGGCCTGCAGAAGACCAGCAGACCACCGCGCCCTCCGGGTCGGCAATCGTCACCATCGTGTTATTAAAAGTGGTGCTGATATGGGCAATGCACTGGGCCGGCACTCTCTTCTTAGAAGACCTTCTCGCCACAACTACCTCATCTTCCTTTTGACCACCCCGGAACTCTTCTTAGGTCCTTTGCGCGTCCGGGCATTGGTCCTGGTACGCTGACCCCGCACCGGAAGCCCGACTCGGTGGCGCAGTCCTCGGTAGCTGCCGATTTCGATGTACCGCTTGATATAGGTCGACACATCGGCCCGCAGCTCACCTTCCACCCTATAGCTGCCGTCAATCTCCTTGCGAATACTTGCAATATCTTCCTCGTTCAAATCTTTGACTTTCCGGTCCGGCGCGATACCGGCCGCTGCAAGTATCCGGCGTGCCGAAAACAACCCGATGCCGTAGATATGCGGCAGGGCGTACAGAATCTGCTTGTTGTCGGGTAAATCAATACCCGCAATACGAGCCACTTATACTCCTTTTGCTGTATACAAAAGAGAACTTATCTACCTATATTTTAGCCAAGAGTAAATATATAACCAATTCCCCACCAATGTCAAGCTCGGAATCACTCCCCCAAGGACCGGAATAGAACGCACAAAGAAAGGGGTCCAGGGTTCTAGGGTTCCAGGGTTCCAGGGTTCAAGGGTTCTGGGGTTCCGCCTGTCGCTCTGCGCCAAAGGCGCAGAGCCTGTCCTGAGCGAAGTCGAAGGGTGCGGTCGGGCGGCTCAACCCTTTCCTCGGTTTCATCCGTCCGCCTTCATCCTTCCGTATGTTGACAACGACCCTTCTCTCCTCTATTCTGGCAGTGATGGGTAGTGCAACTGTTCCGGATACCGTCCTCCGCCTGGTCGAGCAGTTCGACCGCAACCTTGACGCCTGCCGTTCTTCTGCATACAACGAAGCCCAACTCCGCCAGGACTTCCTCAACCCCTTCTTCGAAGCAATGGGCTGGGACGTGGCCAACAAACAGGGATTTGACCAGCGCTACCGCCAGGTCATCCACGAAGACGCGCTCAGAGTCGGCCGCAGGGCGAGGGCAATGTAGGAAGGAGGTAACATGTGGGAAGTGACAGAGAACCAGGTTGTGGCTGCGTTTCAGCAGGATGACGGTGGCGCCCGTTTCACCGCATTCATGAACGCTCTCATTCGCGCCGAGATGTACCTATCTCAAGCACCGCTCTCCGAGTTCATTCTGGTGGATCGCTCAACCGTGGGAGACGGCGGAGTTGATGCGGAAGTCAAGTGTGCAATTCCAGGTGACCGCACTAGGTGGATGAAGGAACACCCTACGTTGTGGCAGTTCACGGCTCGGGACGGCACCAGACAGACTTTGAAGAAACTAGAGGGAGACCTGAACAAGCCATACGCCTCTGCGCTGCTCAAGAGAGGGTATGCTTGCAGGGCATGCATCAGAGGGCTACTTCAGCCACAGGAGTTGGACCGGTGGGAGAAGGAACTGACTGATGTGGCTAAGCTCCACAATGCGAACACCCCTACTGTAGCAGTCCTCACCGCAAGTCGTCTAGCCCTGTGGGCCAGCATGGTTCCAGGCATTGCAGCCGACCACTTGAGGGTGTCCCTTCCGCAGGGAGCCTTGCATTTCCGTGCTTGGGGAGCGAATGCGACTGCTGATATACCTGAATACGTCCAAGTGCCGCAATGGGCGGCTGTCAAGGCCGACATCAGAAGGCACGCTGATTTCACTCAGGACCCAGCTGAAGCAGTGGTGGAAGTCATAGGCGAGTCGGGGGTAGGGAAAACGAGGTTGACATACGAAGTGCTGAAGGAAATCCCTGGCGCAGACGGTCTGGTGATCTACACCGCTGATGGAGACGTCGCCCTCGGCATCGCCAGCTTCCTTGCCAACAATGCGCACACGAGAGCCATCCTGGTCGCCGACGAATGTGATCCGCTGGTCACACGCAGGCTGGAAGATGGTCTACGCGGCCACCGCCAGCGGATTCGCGTTGTTGCTATCGCTGGACCGGAGCCTCTGCGAGTTCGACGGCCGGGCGGGAGCTTCGTCGAGCAGATGCCAGTGGATGTGCTGGAGAAGGTCTTGGAAAGGAACTTCCGGGACGTATCCCCCGCAGACAGGCGTGCCATAGCTAGTGTGACTCATGGTTTCGTGCTGACGGCCAAGTTCTTGTGTCGGCGCGCCGCTTCGGGCCAAGGGGTAGACCTTGACGCTGCACTCGAAGACTTGCATCGCCGTGTCCCCGGCTATGTGGGAACAGGAAGCCTCTTCGATGCTCTGTTGCTCTTGTCTTTCTTGAAGAAGGTGGGCTTCAAGGGCGGCTTGGAACGAGAGCTCGAACTACTCTGTAGCCTTGCTGGAGACTACAAGGCTGATGAGATCAGAGATGCTGGCAAGCATCTGCGGGATACCTGTGGGTTCGTAGGAGTGTCCAGTAGGTACATGTACGTTACACCTCCCATAGTTGCCAGATGGGCGTTCGACCGAGCGTGGAAAAGGTGGGCCGAAGATGCTGCGGACAGTTTCGTCGGGAAGATACCTCCTGAGCTAATCCAGAGCTTCCTTGACCAAGTCTCCGAAGTGGGTTCCACCAAAGCCCAGGAGGCGGTCGCCCGTTTTTTCCTCGGATGGGCCTCCAAGCTGAGTCCGGCTGACCTTGCGCGCGTCGAGGTCTCGGACCGACTGGAGGCCCTGACCGAGGCGCAGCCGGGGAAGTACCTGCCCTTGCTCAGGCGGCTCCTGGAGTCAGCCACAGATGAGCAGCTCGCGGCGATACCGGCCAGCGGGACTGGCGGCCGTTGGGGCCCGCGGCTTCACTTGGTGTGGCTTTCACGCAACCTGGCTGCCTTTGATAAGTGCTTCGACGATACGGAAGCTATACTTCTGCGACTTGCCGTTTCCGAATCGACGGATGACTGGCGGCACAACGCTGCTGAGAACTGGGTGCATCTCTTCCGTCTCCGTCTTTCCGGGACGAGCAGACCGTTCCAGCCGCGCCTTCTTCTGCTGAGACGTCGGCTCCTTTCAGAAGACGGGAAGCAAAGCCAGCTTGCAGTTCGTGCACTGAAGGGGGCGATTGAGAACGCCTGGGCTGATGTCATCACCGGAGAGGCTATCCCCGAGTACGTAGGGGGAAGAGTCACTCCACGGGAATGGCAACCTGCGACATGGGAGGAGTATGTCGACTGCAGGAACCGGTTGCTGGAGCTCTTAAGGGAAGCTGTCATGTCTCACGAGCCGGGTGTTGCTGGCCCTGCCATGAGTCTGCTGGTCGAGAAGACAAGCCTGTTGCTGTGGGAACAGGAGTTGAAGTATCTCAGGGACTTGATTGGTCGCATCGAGCTGCCGCAAGCACTTCTACCGAAGCTGCAGCAGGAAGTTGCTCAGTTCTTGTACGTCCAAGAGCACTACTCGAAACCCGATCACAAACTGCCGGCGGCTTACCTGCAGGGCGTACGTGACTGGGCGAAGGGCCTGGTCCCAAAGGACATGCACGGTCGGGTTGTGGCAGTCGTCGGCAAGGATGCGCACTTCTACACGAGGACCTTTCTTGGTGACGCAGAAGCCTCTGAATTGCAGAACTTGGCCAAAGACCTGTTCGGGAGTCCAGATGAGCTTCGGGCAGAGATGAGCTGGTTGTTGTCTTCGGATGCGCTGAGCGCCGCCGCACTGGGAGAGGAACTCGGGAAGCTCGATGCTGATGTGTCTCTCCTAGCAATGTTGTTCAAGGAAAGCGGACGTACGGGTTCGGCTCAGCTTGGCAAGGGTTACATTGCGGGTCTGATGAAACACCACCCTGAGCACATCGATGTCGTCAACAGAGCTCTCAGTGCCTTGGAGAAAGCGGCACCTGAAGTGGCTTTCGAGTTCGCCGTGTCAGCAGGTGAGAAGGTGGCTCCCTTGGAGAGAACACTTGCGCAGGTGAAGGCAGGTAAGGTCGCTGCGTCGCGGCTTGTTGGTTTCTTGTGGACTGTAGGCAACCGCAGTCCTTCAGTGAAGGAGTTCGGGGATGTCCTGGAGGTGATTACCGACGCATCTGGCGACATGGACGAAGGACACATGTCGTGGGCGGTTACTCTCCTGGCCTACCGCCTTCATAGTGATAGGAAGGGAGAGACCGAGTCAGTCTTGGAGGACGAGCGGGCACGGGGGATGGTCTGGCGTCTGCTGGAAGTGGCTATCGAGAAGGGCCGTCTAGGAGGCGAGGCCAGCTACTGGCTTGAAGACATACTCGGCGCACTGCAGGACCGTGACCCGGAACGAGCAGCATCTCTCGCAACGAAGGGCTTGATGTCCGAAGGACTGCGATTCACTGACGCCTGCAAGAAGGTGTTGGAGAGTCTTGCGAAAAAACACCCGCGAGTCGTGATGAAGCACATCGGGCCAGTGATGCTTGACCCTGAAACAGCCTGGCGATTCCATGTGGACCAGTACAGAGGGATATTCTGGTCAATCGATGAGGGCATTCTCAAGGAATGGCTGCAAGAGCACGGAGTGGAAGCAGCGCGCGCATTGGCGCGTCACCTTCAGCCCCCAGCCCTGGACAGCAATGGCGAGCCACTAATCCCGCCACTGACGGAGTTTGTACTGTCCAAGTTCGAGGAGGACGATGGCGTCGCCGCGGCATTCTCAGCGGGAGTCCACGGCATGGAGGTTGGCGTTGGCGATTTGAGCGGCCGTTTCCGGGAACTCGCCGAGTTTGCCCGCAAGTTCCTGGGACATCCGTTGCGCAGAGTTCATGAATGGGCGGAGGGCGAGGTGGCGTCGTGTGAGGCAGATGCCAAACGCTTCAAGCAGTGGGAAGAGGAACGCTGGCTGGAGTAGGGCAAACTTGGAGATAAGGGGACACAATACTTAATTCCGGCCCTCATCATCACCGTCGGCTTCTCGGATGAGACGACCCGCAGCTTACGGCTAACAGCTCATAGCTTACCGCCAAGAAACCTCAGGCAGGAAGTCCGATGTTGAATACCTGCTCGCAGATGTGCTCAAGGACCTTCTGGGAATTAAGGGGACACAATACGTAATTCGCTTTCCGCTGACTGCTTGCAGCAGGCCCAGATGTATTTTACCGGGACAAGAACGTTCTCGGAGAACACCTGCCACCCCTATCACCACCCCCCCACCCCTCTAGGCTAGGAGAACAGCCCTTAAGTCCTGACTTATCAGTCAACTATCTAAACCTACAAGCCGTTCCTTACCCCTCAAAAGGTGGGGGGGTGGGGTAGACCCCGGGGTTAGGCGGGGGGCTACCCCCCCTTGACCCCTAATGCTACCTTTCTGGGCTGTCAGTATCAAGCCCGGCTCGGGCAAGGTGGTCCCTTGGAATTAAGGGGACATAATACCCATCTCCGCCTACCGCTTACCGCGAACTGCCGACCGCCCAAGGATAGAAGACATGAGATAGAATACAGTAGACAGGGACTGACGACCAAAGGCCGGAAGATTGCCGCGGGCCTTGCGGCCCGCGCAATGACAACCCTCGCTCGCTGCTGACAGCTTGCAGCCGACGGCTGGGCAGAGAGCCCCTTGAGCCATCGGATGGCACCCTTCGACAGGGCTCAGGGCAGGCTCTGCTCAAAGCAGAGCGGGGTGACAAGAGGAACAGTTGCGCCATCTGCTTCGCTTCCATTCCATCCTCCCACAGAGTTATATCCCGATATGGGCAAAGCAGCCGTAAGAAATTCGGGCTCTTCGCGTGTTTGTGTGGGTGATTTGGGCTCGTTTGCATGACTGTTCGCCCTTCAGATTCGCGGCAGGGTCATCGTCAGTACCTTCAGTCGCAAGTACTCTTCGTCCGAGAGCCCGTACGCTCGCCGTTGGATGACCCGGACCTTGTTGTTCAGACCCTCCACGAATCCTAGCGAGACCTTGTGCGCCAACCGGCAATAGACTGCAATCCCGTCCCA
>JAUWNN010000170.1 GCA_030612625.1 Caldifarciminota bacterium | reverse complement strand
ACAACTTTCCGTTTTCATTACAGCGTCCCACAATTGTACTTCATGAGCCTCATGAACCCAGTATAACATATAAGGCACGAAGGGCACGAAGAGAAGAAGTCAGATTGCAGAATGCAGAGTGCAAAAGGCAAAATGGCAGAGTCCTGTCAGAGACTTCCTCTCCCTTGAGGGGAGAGGACTGAGGTGAGGGGGAGGGAATTGACCGCCAAGAACGCCAAGGGAAGAATGAACCACAGATAGACACAGATGGACACAGATGAGGGCGAAGTCAAGAGCCAAAGTGCAAAAGGCAAAACCGCAGACTCCGCTGTCATTGCGAAGGAGCGAAGCGACTGCGGCAATCTTCCGCTGTCCTTCATTCGACATTCTCAATTCCATTGTAGGAGCGGCATCCCTGCCGCGATTCCTGTTCTGCTGTCGGCGGTCAGCGCTAGGCCGTCTTGCGCCTTATCCGAGAATTCGATGGTGATGAGGGCCAGAATTAAGTATTGTGTCCCCTTATCTCCCCTTATCTCCGGGGCCGGGCTAGCGGCCGGATACGCCCAGGTCGTCGAGTTCGTCATCGTACTCACGGACCAGTTCCCAGTTCTGGTCAGGAACTCGACCTCCAAGCAGGGGGCTGCCGGGAGACTGGCCGTTCTTGAGCCGCTTGGCCTCAGGTTCGTCCGGGGCGAACTCGGCACTCAAATCGGCAAGGACATCTTCGAAGGCTTCCAGGGCTACGGCCAGGAGTTTATAGATGGTGGCGCTGAACTCTTCCCAGCCGATTCCGGCAGAATCCAGAGTCGGCTTGACGCCCTCGATTTCCCTGATACCCTCGACGGTCTGCGCTACCTGGGTCCGCAGACCTGCCAGGCTTTCGAACTCCGGTTCCTCGAAGTCGTAGTCGACACGGTCCAGGGCTGCCTGAACCGCCGGGAACACGGCGATGAACTTCTCCAGTTCTTCTCTGGTCAGCAGCTCGAACGCCGCGTCGGGTAAGACGCCGGCGCCGGCACTGTCGGGGTCCGGTGAGGGTTCTGCAGCCGCTGCCGGAACGGTCAGGCAGGCAAGCAGCAGCAGGGGGAAAAGCGTCGTTTTCATAGATACAGGATAGGCGCGATTGACAGGCCGGTCAAGCGCCACGCAGTCGCAGGCGACGAAGGCTCGACCGCCGAGAGGAAATCTAACCGCAGATGAACACAGATGGACGCAGATGAGGTCAAAAGGCAAAGTGTAAAAGGCAGAAGCGCGAAGATTGGCTAATTTGGAGTGCGGTGGCATGCCACCGCTTTGTCCTGCCGGAAGCGCGCTTCCGGCTATGAAAGCGGGAGCTTTGCTCCCGCAGTCCAAAGTCGGGTGCGGATAGCGGGAGACGGACAGCAGAAAGCGGATTGGAACCGCCAAGCTCGCCAAGGGACGGGAACTGTCACCTCGACCGAAGCGGAGAGGTCTCTCCGGTCATGTCATTGCGAGGCCACCGCAGGTGGCCGTGGCAATCCGACCGAAGGTCGCTGCGAGCGTAGCGTGGCAGTCTTCCGGCCTTTGGCTGTCAGCCGTTAGCCGTGAGTAATCGACAATCGAAAATCGGCAATCGGCAGGGCGGTCAGCGGTAGGCCGTCTTGCGCCTTATCCGAGAATTCGATGGTGATGAGGGCCAGAATTAAGTATTGTGTCCCCTTATCTCCCCCGGCGTGGTTACCTCGATGGTTTCCTGGAGGGTCTTCTAAGTGATGAACCGTTCGGTGGTTGGGGTTGTGACATCCGGCGTGGCCGGTTCTGTCGTCCGGGCTGTGAGCAGGCAGACCACGGCAGGGGAGAGGCGGGTCGTGAGTTGTGGGGTGAGCAGAGTGATGGTCCGTCTCAGGAATCGGGCCGTGAACCGGCACGTGAAGGAAGCGGTTGACCGGGGGGTGATTCCGGGGATAACCCCGGGGTTGGCTGGGGGAGGGAGCGTAACCACGTATGGCGTTGAGAGTCAAGGATGAACACGGAAGGATGAGGTGATGTTTGTGAGAGGGGTTGCGAAGTACGCCAGGAGCGGGGTGTCGCAGATGTCTGTTTCAGAGCGGGCTGCCGCAACTGCGAAATACGCTGCAGCCCGGGAGAAGCTGGCTGAGTATGAGCAGGCGATGAAGGCCGGGCTGACCCGGTTGAACCTGGATTTCATGAACCGCAGAATGGTGATGAACTTCAGCCGGAGGTTGTACCGGGTGCATCGTCTGGCTTACGGACCCGAGTTGTTCGAGCGGATTGCTGCGGCAGCAGTGCAGTTCGTGCGCAAGGGGCTGAATTCAGAGGTCGCAACGCCGGTGGTGGAGTTGAGCTGTGCTGCGACCGGTCGCGGCATCAGTGAGGCTGAGCTGAAACAACTGAAGCGCGTTGTCAGGAAGCAGGCCGGAGAAGAACACAGGACTATGGAAAGGGAGGAAAGAATGGTGGAGGGCAGAAGTCAGAAATCAAAAATCAGAATGCAAAGTGCGGAAGGGGAAACCGCCAAGGCCGCCAAGAGCGCCAAGAGGATAAGAAGAAGGAAGAGTCCTGGAGGGCTTGGGGTGTCGGCTGTGAGCGTGATTAACGACAGGTCGCCGCTGGAGAGGATTCTCAGGCAGCGGGCGGTCGAAGGGTTTCAGAATGCGCTGGCTGTGCACCAGCCGGTGGTAAAGGCCTGCGTGGCCAGGCGGCTGCTGGACCGGTTGAGCTATGAGGAGCTGGCCCGGGAGCTGTGTCTGAGGAAGGAGAATGTCGCCGACATTCTTGAGAAGATGAGGCCCGAGGTTGCGAAGTTCACGCGGTATTTCGATGATGACTGGTACTGGGTTGAAGGCGGGTCGGTCAGGGTCAGACCCGGCGGCATCATTGGCTAGTTTGACGTAAAAGGAGGAGTAATGGCTGCAAAGAAACCAATCGGGAAGCCGGCCAGTTACCGGCTTTCGAAGTGGGACCGGAAGTACGACCCGGAGCGGGTTAAGGCAATCATTGAGCAGGCCAAGCCCGAAATGCTGGCACACGCCAAGCAGAAGTTCAACGAGCTGTATCAGCTTGAAACTTCGGCCAAGGCTCTGCTGAATCACTATCCCGTGTCAGTGTGCCACGTACCGAGCTTTCTGTGTTTTGCCCGTGAGATGTGGAAAGCGAAGCAGAAGTATGAGGCAGTTCTGCTTGCCCGGGAAACGGTGGTGAAGATTGACAAATGGGACAGCCGGGGCCTGGACCGGACGATTCTTGAGAAGTTGGCGTTCGGTCTGTTCGGCGTGATACTGCCGGACCAGGAGTAGCACAGGCGCAGGGCCGGCCGGGTTGTTGACACTCTTCGCCCGAGCGGTATGATTTTGTGCCGGGGCGCGACTGAGCGCTGCGGCTGATGAGGTGGTCGGTTTCCTGAGGAACCGGCGACCAGGTTGTGCCGTATGTATTTGAAAGGAGCGGTCATGAAATCCATATCCAAAATAGTCCTGCTGTTCGGGTTCGCTTTGCTGGTGCCGGCCGGAACCGGGGAAAAGGCTGAAGGCGGAAGGATGAAGGATGAAGCTGCCAAGGTTACCAAGGTCGTTGTCCAGCGCTGACGTTTTGACTTGCCGCATCGCGACTGTATACTGGCGTGCAACAGTAGAACAGGCATTTAACCGAAGGGAGCAACCATGAAGCGAATCTGTCTGTTTGTGCTTGTCTGTCTGGCCGCAACCGCGTCGGCCGAGTGGCTCGTCAAGACGATCGAGCCCGGTGCCGGCTGCTTTATCGAGCAGGCGGTCAATCCCGTAACCAATGAGCTGTACCTGACCGACTACGCCACCAGCCGGGTATACGTACTCGACTGCGCAACCGACAGCATTACGACCGTGCTGACGACCGACGGCATGCCGTGGAGTATCGCCGTCAATCCGTTGACCAACAAGGCGTATGTCGGCTGCGCCAGCGACCCCGGCATAGTCGTAATCGACTGCGCGACCAAAGACACAACCATGATCTCCGTTCCCGTGTGCCCGGCCGGCATCGCGGTGAATCCGGTGACGAACAAAGTGTACTGCGCTAATGGAATGGACAGCAGCGTGACCATCATCGACGGCGCGGCCGATACCGTAATTGCGACGTTGCCGGTGCACGGCACCGGCGTCTACTGGATTGCGGTCAACCCGGTCACCAACCGGGTCTACGCATCGAGCTTCAATGCTGACTACCGCAACATAGCCGTAATTGACGGCGCGGGCGATACCGTAATCGCAAACGTACCGAGCGGCCGCAGCCCGTACGGGGTCGCGGTCAACCCGGTGCTGAACAAAATCTACGTCCCGAACTACGGCAGTGCCAATGTGACCGTGATTGACGGCGCAACCAATGACACCACGCTCATCCGGGTTGGAAGTAGTAGCCCTCGGGGTGTCGCAGTGAATCCGGTTACGGGCAAGGTCTACGTGCAGTGCCGCTCTCGGGTGTTCATCATCGACGGCGCGACCGGCGACACGATGTCGGTACCGGTCTCCTTCTACTCCAGCGAATACATCACCGTGAATCCGGTCACCAACCGCATCTATGCGCCCCGCCCGGACAGCCTGTTCATCATCGACGGCGCAACCAACAGTGTGACCTTTATGCCCGGCATTGATGCCGACCGTGTGGCCGTGAACCCGGTCACCGGGCGGGTGTATGCCATGGAAGAAGAACGCATCTGCGTGATCGACGGCGCGCAGTTCGACACCACGCTCGTGCCGGCAGGCGACCGGCCCTTTGCGGTGGCGGTCAACCCGGTTCTTGGAGAAGTCTACGTCCCGAACTACAACAGCGACAATGTAACAGTGATTGACGGCGTGACGGGGGATACCACGCTCGTCCCTGCAGGCGACCAGCCCTTTGCGGTGGCGGTCAACCCGGTCCTTAGAAAAGCCTATGTTACGAACTACGGTAGCGACAACGTAACAGTGATTGACGGCGTGACGGGTGACACCACCACCGTACCCGCAGGCTCCGAACCTCAGGCGGTGGCGGTCAACCCGGTCACGGGCAGGGTCTACGTCGCGAACCACGGCAGCCACAACGTGACCGTGATTGACGGCGTGACGGGTGACACCACCACCGTACCCGCAGGCACCTGGCCTTGTGCGGTGGCAGTGAATCCGGCCACCAACAGAATCTATGTCGCGAACTCAGGCAGCGACAACGTGACGGTGATCGACGGCGCAACCAACGACACCACGCTCGTGCCCGCCGGCGACCGCCCTTGTGCGGTAGCAGTCAACCCGGTCACGAACAAGATCTACGTCGCAAACTCCGGCAGCAACAATGTGACAGTGATTGACGGTGCAACGGGTGATACCACACTCGTGCCCGCCGGCGACGGTCCCAGTGCGGTGGCGGTCAATCCGGTCACGAACAAGATCTACGTCGCGAATGAAAGCAGCGACAACGTGACCGTGATTGACGGCGCAACTAATAATACCACGCTCGTGCCCGCAGGCTCCGGACCTTGGGCGGTGGTGGTGAACCCGGTCACCAACAGAGTCTACGTCGCGAATGGTTCGAGCGGCAACGTAACGGTGATTGACGGCGCGACTAACACCACCACAACCGTATCCGCAGGCGATACGCCGTACGCGGTTGCGGTGAACCCGGCTATGGGCAAAGTCTACGTCGCGAATCCCGGCAGCGACAACGTGACGGTAATCGACCCGGCGCGGGTATGGGATACCGACGTCAGAGCCGGGTTCGACCGACTGCCCGGCGACACGACCCAGGTGTCAAACCCGGTCATCACCGGCAAAGCGGTCAACCGCTGGACCCCGAACTCGACCCGGATGCTCGGGGCCATGGTCCAGGTCCATACCGCGCACCAGGCCTGGGAATGGGCCGAGACTGTTTCCGGCCAGGGCACGGACTCGATTCAATGGCAGTGGGACTGGGCCTTCGGCACGGACACGCTCCGGATGGGCGAGAACTTCCTCTGCGCGGTCCCGCTCGAAACCCAGACCGCGACCACGAACCTCGGGCCCGGCACCCCGTTCGCCGGCAACCTCGCGGTCTACCCGGTGTACCGGATAAAACCATACGTCGGAGTCGAAGACAAGCCGGCAAACGCGACCCGCCGATCCTTGACCGCAACCATCATCCGCGGCTGTTTGTTCCTGCCCGAGGCGTCCGGCGTCAAGCGTGGTGCGTCGTGCGTCCTGCTCGACATCACGGGCCGGCAGGTGGCGGAGCTTATGCCGGGCGCAAACGACATCCGGTACGTCGCGCCGGGAGTTTACTTCGTCTTTCTTGCGTCAAGCGTTGAGCGTGAAGCGTCAAGCGTCCACAAAGTCGTTGTCCAGCGCTGACCCTTTGACTTGCCGCATCGCGACAGTATACTGGCGCGCAACAGTGGAATAGGCATTTACCCGAAAGGAGCAATCATGAAGCGAATCTGTCTGTCCGTGCTTGTCTGTCTGGCCGCAACCGCAATGGCGGATTGGGTCACGGCTACAGTGCCCGCGGGCTCGTACCCCTATTCCGTGGCGCTGAACCCGGTCACGAACAAGATCTACGTCGCGAACCGCGACGGCAACAGCGTGACGGTAATCGACGGCGCGACCAACAACACGAGTACGGTGGCCATCGGCACAGGCCCTCGTGCCGTGGCGGTGAACCCGGTCACCAACAAGATCTACGTCGCGAACTACAGCAGCGCCAGCGTGACGGTGATTGACGGCGCGACCAACGACACAACCACGGTGCGCACAGGCACTGACCCCTGGGGCGTGGCGGTGAACCCGGTCACGAACAAGGTCTACGTCACCAACTACCACGGTAACTCGGTGACGGTAATCGACGGCGCGACCAACGACACGGCCACCGTGGCCGCAGGCACGCAGCCCTACCGCGTAGCGCTGAACCCGGTCACCAACAAGATCTACGTCGCGAACTCCGGCAGCAACAACGTGACGGTGATTGACGGCGCGACCAATGCCACGACCACCGTGCATGCGGGTTCGTACCCCACTGCCGTGGCGGTGAACCCGGTCA
>JAUWNN010000226.1 GCA_030612625.1 Caldifarciminota bacterium | reverse complement strand
GACCGCCCTGCCGATTTTCGACTGTCGATTTCCGATTGCTCACGGCTAACGGCTGACAGCTAAAGGCCGGAAGACTGCCACGCTGCGCTCGCAGCGACCTTCGGTCGGATTGCCACGGCCACCTGCAGTGGCCTCGCAATGCCATCACCGGAGAGACCCCTCCGCTTCGGTCGGGGTGACAGTTCCTGCCCCTTGGCGGCCTTGGCGGTTAGTTCCTTCACCCTCACCTCAATCCTCTCCCCTCAAGGGAGAGGAAGTCTTTGACAGGACTCTGCCATTTTGCCTTTTGCACTCTGCATTCTGACTTCTGCAATCTGACTTCTGACTTCACCTTCATCTGTGTCCATCTGTGTTTATCTGCGGTTAGATTTCCTCTTGGCGTTCTTGGCGGTTGAGATTCTTCGGCTTCGCCTCAGAATGACAGAGGGATTCTCTTTGTGTTCTTTGTGTCTTGGTGTTTAGGTTCTTCGCTTTTGACTTCTGCATTCTGCAATCTGACTTCTGACTTCCCCTCTTCGTGCCCTTTGTGTCTTGGTGTTTAATTTTCCCTTGGCGGCCTTGGCGGTTCGTCTCTTCAGAACCGGTAACGGACTCCAAGGAACAGTTCGTCGTTGTTCTCCATCGGCTGGAATGCCGAGCCGTCTCCACCGGAGAACACCAGCCCGCCCAGGTCTATTTCCAATCCTGAAACCGGGATCCAGCGCACCAGAGGCAGGAGCCCGAACGAGCCTTTCTTGATATCCACAACCCCTCCGAATCTAAGCATCAACCGGTCGTCTGCGAACTTGCGCTCCAGTGCGCCGAACAGGTAGTCTTCAACCGGTTCGGCCTGGGTCTGAGCCAGTGCAAGCGGAAACCTTCCGTGCAGGTACTGGACATTGGCGTAGACCCCAAACAGGGTGTAATCCAGCCCGACAATCCAGTCGAACCGGTCATCAGGCAGAGAGTCGTCATACATGGTGTAAGCGGCTTCGGCCCAGACCCCGACATCGAACAGATTCGCAGCCAGGTCCGCTCCGACAACCGTGTTGCGTAGATACCGCTCCTGCAAGGTGAAGTCCAGGCACATCGAATCCGGGTCAATGACGGTTATCGGCCGGGCCTGAGGCAGGAATTCATATCCACGGAACAGGCCGGCCGACAGGTCGAAGACTGAGAAATGGGTCTTTGCCCTGCCGCCATAGGACGTGTTCTTGAGAACGGCACCTGGAACCTGAAAGTCTTCTTTGATGCTGATGCGGTACATCGCAGCCAGCATTTGCGCGGTGTCGGGTGCAATGCCCTGCTCAATGAAAGAAGCAACCAGGCCCTGGCGCAGTTCTGTTTCGGTCGGCAGAATCCTGGTTCTGAACCAGCGCTGGGTCGTGGCCATAGCCGGCTCGAACACCGGCCGTGCAGCCAGTTCCAGGCCGAATGCAAGTACCGGGTTATATTCGGCATGAACCATCCAGGCCGGCCGGCGCGCGTCCCAGACCAGCGGGTCTGAATAGTCAGGCGGACACAAGTTGCTTGTCGGGTTGATGACATCGGCCGTGCCCCAGGAAACCAGTTGGCGGCCCATGGTCAGGTTCATTCCGGGTACCACGTCGTACACTCGGACAAATGCCTGCCCGAGTAGCACGTCCACCGGCTCAAGCGCCGACACCTGACCAAGCTGGCTTGCAGATGTCAGTCCGGGAAACGCAGATGCCCGGATTTCAATCTCGACTTCTGAATCCAGTTTCCGACTGCGCACCGGGGTGAAAGCCAGTCGTGCCCTGGTCTGGAACCAGCTCAGTTCCGCGCTCTCCGGTCTGGCCCAGCGCATGTTGAACCTGGTCTGCAAATCGGCATGGAACGAACCTGCGCCGAACACGAGTATCAATAAAAGCCCTGTTGTGCCCACTTATGCTCCTCTTTTCATATTGGCTTCAGTGAACTCATTGTCCCTGATTCCGGCATTGAGCTCGAACTCTTTCACCCTGATTTCGGTCCGGCTGCCTTTGTTCAGGTCATGCATCACGATTCGGCCGGGAACCCAGAGCTCGTCCTGATGGGCAAAGTCACTGAAATTCACCCGCTTCACCACGCTGCCTTCAGCATCATGCTTCTCGACCTGTAAAGGCAGGAACCTGGCCCTCTCCACCCAGACAAAGGTGAGACCATCATCTTCTTCCAGAGTCAGCTTGTAAACATCCGTACCGTCAATCGTATCGTCTGCTATCGCTGCCACATTGTCATCACCAGTGAACGAAATATCGGCCATCTCGTCATAGGAAAAGTCCGACCCGCCAAAGCCCTGATTGACCATGCTGCCGGAAATCCTGCGCACCCGGCCCTGAGTCGGCAGGTATATCCACATGTTGTCTTTTGACGTGCTCATGAAAGTCACCCCGGCGAGTTCAGCCGGCTGAACAAAGGTCACCATTATCTTGTTGTCACCTTTCATGACAGACCTTATGGTGCGGGTCTGGACCCGGTCGTTCCGGTCAGTAATCGTCATCTCAGCTTCCATTGTTCTGTCGTCGGCCACTGTGACCGCTCTCATCCGGTCCAGAACCTGGCTGCCGGTCAGGTCTGCCCCGGCCGCCAGCATCGGTCCCAGTATCAGCAGGACTGCAGCTAATCTGTGTTTCATTGGTTTCTCCTTTTTCTACGGCGGGCACTCAGGAGCGCAGGCAGAACAACGAGCGCACCCAGGCCCGCCAGAACCGTCATTTCAGTTATCAGAATCCCGAACTTCTGGATTATCACCAGTGAGGAAAAGGCCAGCACTGCGAATCCCAGACCCACTGACACGGCATTGGTCAGGATAGGCGGACCAACCGACTCAAGGGTCCGGGCCAGTTGCGTCAGCCTGGTGCCGCCGTTGTCCTGCTCTTCGCGCCAGCGCGCGATAAAGTGACAGGAATAGTCAATCCCGATTCCCACCGCAATCGCACCGAGCATCGCGGTCACCATGTCAACCTGAATCCCCAGGAGCCCCATTATCCCGAAGTTAAGCACTACAGCCAGGCCGACCGGGACCAGGGCAACCGCTCCCAGCTTGACCGAACGGAACACCAGTGAAACCAGCAGGAATACCGCAGCCAGTGCCAGAACAAGGGCCGCTAACTGACTGGTCTGAATATCCTGGTGCAGGGAATAAGTCGCCATCGGCATCCCGCCCAGAGTTACTTTCGTGTCTTGGCTGAAATGCTCATCAATCAGTTCACTAATCCGTCGAAAGGCCAGTCCGATTTCCCGACTTTCCTGCTTGTTGAACCGGGCTGTAATTCTGGCAAGCTGGTAGTCGGACGTGACATAGTCGGCCAGGAATTCGCTGCCTGAAAACGACAGCAGAAGAAGATACTGGGCGATTTCCTCACGGGTTCCTGGAATCCGGTCAAACTCCTGTTTGCCGTTGTTGAATGCTTTGTTTGTAGACCGCAGCACATCGACCAGCGAGAATGTGTGAGTCACGTACCGGACTTGCTTCAATTCCTGCTCAAACGTCTCAATCCTTGCCAGAAGCTTTGGGTCCTGGATGTCGCCTTCAACAAGAATCTCGAACTGAAGTTGTCCCCCGAACTGTTCGCTGATTACCCTTGACGCCCGGGCCGGACTGGAATTGGACTTGAAGTATTGCACAAAGTCGGTCTCCGGATGGACCCTGGGAATGAACACTGCGGCCGCAACTGCCAGGGCCGACACCACCCCGAGAATCAACCACCGCCATCTGGACACGGCTTTGGCCCACCAGTTCCAAAACCGGCCGGCCGGTTTGGCCCAGCCGCGAATCAGCCCATGCTTATTCTTTGCTCCAGGGCCGCGCGAAATCAGATGCAGAACCGCCGGAATCAGGGTCACCGACAGCACGAATGCAAAGAACACCCCAACAGCCGAGAAAAACCCGAACCATCGAATCGAGGGGACACGCATCACCAGATTGGCTCCGAACCCGACCGCGGTTGTGGCCATTGCCAGCAGCACCGGCAGGCCGGTCTTCTTGACAGTCAGCCTGACCGCTTCTGAACGCCCTGCCCGACCCTTATTGAACTCCTGTTCCCAGCGGCCGACTACGTGAATGCCATACGCGCTGCCCACAGAAACCAGAACCGGCGGCAGGACAATAAGCACAATCGTAACAGGCTGACCCAGCATCCCGACCAGCCCCATTGTCCAGACCAGGGAAATAAGCACCGAGAAAAGCGGCAGCAGCCCGCGCCAGCTCCGGAATCCGACAAGCAGAACTCCCACCAGGACCAGAACAACCAGAGGCAGCAGCAGAATCAGGTCCGCCACCATCCAGTCACGGATGTACTTGGTCAGCGCTACGCTGCCGGTAATAGAAACCCGTCCTTTCAGCGACAAACTGGCTGCCAGTTTCTCGATTTCTCCGACCACTTTCTCTTTCTTACCATCAGGCACCAGCCGGACCAGAAGCAGTGTCGTACTGCCGGTCGAATCGACCAGCACGCCTCGATACCGGGTATCAGCCAGCACCTGTTCGCGCAACTGCTGCATCCGGCCCGGGTCACCGGGTATCGAGTCAATTATCCGGGAGATAACGATGTCGTCCCCAACACCCTTGACATCCTGCAGTGTAGTGAGTCCCTCGACCTTGTTCACACCGGCCAGCTTCTCGATGCGGCGTACAAGACTGTCAAGCGCGTGCAGGGTCTGCGGCGCAAAGATGTCATCAGTCTCGATAACTACCGCCACCTGTTCCGAGCCTCCGAACTCTGTGTCCACTATCTCCAAAGTCTTTATCGCCGGGTCATTCTCGGGCAGCAGCCTGATGAGGTCGGCCTCGGCTCGCAGGTTGAACAGAAAGGGCACACACGCGCCGGTCACAACCAGCACA
>JAUWNN010000072.1 GCA_030612625.1 Caldifarciminota bacterium | reverse complement strand
AGGAAAACATCTTCGCGAAAACGACGATGTTGTAGCCTTGTAGTACAAAGTAGAGGAACCGGAGTCGGACCGAAGTGTCACCTAACCTGTGTACCCACTCTCGGGCAACGGACAGACGCAAAGCCGCGTGTCTTCTGAGTCCTAGCCTTAGTGACTTTGTGTCTTCGTGTTTCTATTCCGGTTCCTAGAAGCCGGCACTTTGCTTGACACTGATGCTGATTCGGAATAGACTGTAACAGATTATGCAAGAACGCTTTACTGAGAGAGTTAGAAAGGTCATCTCCCTGGCCCGTCAGGAAGCGGTCAAGCTCCACCATGACCATATCGGCACCGAGCATCTGCTTCTCGGCCTGGTAAAGGAAGGCGAAGGTGTTGCGGCCGTTGTCCTGACCAATCTGGGAGTCAACCTTGACGACCTGCGCCGTGCCGTAGAAAACGCGGTCACAACCGGCTCTGAAACCCTGGTCCTGGGCGAAGTTCCCCTGAACCAGGACGCCCGTTCAGCCCTGAACTATTCAGTGGACGAAGCGCGCAAGATGAATCATACCTATATCGGAACCGAACATCTGCTGCTCGGGCTCCTGCGTGAGGAAAGAGGGCTTGGCTGCCAGATTCTCCAGTCTCTTGGCGCGGAGATTGACCTTGTGCGCAATGAGACCATGAAACTGCTCGGCGGCGGCAAACCCGGGCACCCGGCCAAATCCCGGTCCAAAACCCCGGCCCTTGACTATTTCTCCCGTGACCTGACCCAGCTTGTCCGCGAGGACAAACTCGACCCGGTTATCGGCCGGAACCGGGAAATCGAACGGGTAATCCAGATTCTTGCCCGGCGCAAGAAGAACAACCCGGTCCTGATTGGCGAGGCCGGTGTCGGCAAGACCGCAATCGTTGAAGGTCTTGCCCAGCGAATCGTGGCCGGCCGGGTCCCGAATCTTCTCAAGAACCGGCGGGTCCTGGCGCTCGACCTGGCGGCAATCGTTGCCGGCACCAAGTACCGGGGCCAGTTTGAGGAACGTCTCAAATCGATTCTCAACGAAATCCAGCAGCACGGCGACTGCATAATCTTCATTGACGAGCTTCACACCATTATCGGCGCGGGCGCGGCCGAAGGCGCGATCGACGCCTCAAACATCCTGAAGCCGGCCCTGGCCCGGGGCGAAATCCAGGCAATCGGGGCCACAACCCTTGAAGAATATCGCCGCCACATTGAGAGGCATTCTGCGCTTGAACGGAGGTTCCAGAAAATACTGGTGGAACCGCCCACGGTCGAGGAAACAATCGAGATTCTGAAAGGATTGAAGGAGAAATACGAGCTGCACCACAATGTGGCTTACACTGATGCTGCGCTCGAAGCAGCCGTATACCTTGCTGACCGGTACATCACCGACCGATTCCTGCCTGACAAGGCCATTGATATAATTGACGAAGCCGGCTCAAGGGTCAAGCTCATGCGGCCGGTTATCAATCCTGAGCTGGACCGGCTCGAAAAACAGATCGAGAGAATAACCACCGCAAAAGAGGAAGCGGTCCGGCGCCAGGAGTACGAAAAGGCGGCTGAGCTGCGCGACGAACAGCAGAAGCATACCGACTACCTGAAGAAAAAGAGAAAGGAATGGGAAAAGAAAGGAAGCTTCCCGGTAGTAACAGAAGAAGACGTCGCTTTTGCAGTATCTTCCTGGACCGCAATACCCCTTTCCAAGCTTGAAGAGAAGGAGTCGGCCCGGCTGCTTCGGATGGAACAGGAACTCAAGAAGCGGATTATAGGTCAGGACGATGCACTAAGAGCTGTTGCCAAGGCAATCCGGCGCTCCCGGGCCGGTGTCAAAGACCCACGACGGCCAATCGGTTCGTTCATCTTCCTGGGTCCGACCGGCGTAGGCAAAACCGAATTGGCCCGGGTCCTTGCCCTTTTCCTGTTCGGCGACGAGAACGCCCTGCTCCGCTTCGACATGTCCGAGTACATGGAGAAGTTCAACGTGTCGCGGCTGGTGGGTGCTCCGCCCGGATATGTCGGCTATGAAGAAGGCGGCCAGCTTACCGAAAAGGTACGGCGCAAGCAGTATTCGGTTGTTCTGTTCGACGAGATTGAAAAGGCCCATCCTGATATTTTCAATATCCTGCTCCAGATGCTCGACGACGGCCAAGTCACCGATTCCCTGGGCCGCAAAGTCAGCTTCAAGAACACAGTCATCATCATGACCTCAAACATCGCCTCCACTGAAATCCGCGGGGTCAGCGGGTTCGGGTTCAAGGCTGAGGGGGTTCAGGCGGTATACGAATCAATCAAGGAAAAAGTGATGACCGAGGTCAAGCGATTCTTCCGGCCCGAGTTCCTGAACCGGGTAGACGAAGTGATTGTGTTCCGGCCTCTTGATAAGAAACAGATGGAGACGATTGTCGAAATCCAACTCAGTGACCTGACCGACCGGCTCCGCCGGAAAAAGCTGAGTCTGAAACTGACTTCCGGAGCAAAAGAGCTGCTGGTTCAGGAAGGGTTTGACCCGCAGTTCGGCGCCCGGCCAATCAAACGAGCCCTGCGCCGGCTCCTGGAAGACCCGCTGGCCGAAGAGCTCTTGAAGAACCGTTTCAAGGAGAACTCGGTTGTGCTTGTGGACCGCGACGGCGACCGGCTGGTGTTCAAAGAAACCGCAACCGGTACCCAGGCCCGGGTCCGCGAGTGATAGAAAAAGGGGTCAAGGGTTCCAGGGTTCAAGGGTTGAGCCGTCGGACGGCACCTGCGAGGACCCAGAACAAGTCCTGGAACCCTTTCTCCGTCCAAAACCCAAAGTCCAAATGACAAACCAATGACTGCGACATATTTCTCTCTGGACATCAGGATTTCGGATTTGATTTGAACTTCGGATTTAGGGCTTTCCTGTGTGCATCCGTGTTTATCTGTGGTTTAGTTGCCTCTCCTCCTTTGGGAATGACCCCCGACCAGTTGGTGGTCCTGAGCGTATCGGCCAGGACTGAAGTCGCCGACTCTTCGCTGGTGGTCAGGACCGCGGGAATTGCCTCAGGTGAAGTGTTCACCCAGGCCGGGTTCCGCAGCGAGCTCGGAGATGCGATACGCCGAATCCACAGCCTGGGCCTCTTCTCCCAGGTGACTGTTGATACGACCATCAAAGCCGACGGCGTGAACATCGTCTTCATTACGACCGAATACCCGAGGCTGAAGAAAGTCATTTTCATAGGATACCGCCGCATCCGACTCAAAGACCTGGAGTCCCGGGTGAAAGCACATCCGGGTGAGGTCCTGGCCGACAAGAAGGTGTTCGACTGGAAACAGGAAGTCATGGAGCTTTATAAGGAAAAGGGATTTCTGCTCGTTCAGGTCGAGCCCGAACTGTCCGAGCCGGACTCGGCCGGCCAGGTGCTGGTCACCTACAAAATCGACGAAGGGGACCAGGTGCGCATCCGCAACATCGAGATTATCGGGAACGAGCAGTTCACCGACCCCCAGATTGAAATCAAGCTGCGCAACCGCCAGAAAACCTGGTATCGCAAAGCCCGCCTGCTTGAAGATGAGTTCATCAAGGACCTGGACCGGATTGTCGACTTCTACAAAGAACGCGGGTTCCTGGATGCGCAGGTCCTGGACTACACCATGGAATACGACCAGGGCTGGGTCAGCATAACCATAATGATTGAGGAAGGAACCAGGTATTACTTCGGGGCTGTTTCCTTTGAGAACGATTCGGTCATCCCGAAAGACCGGTTGACCAAGCTGGTCGGGTTTCGCGAAGGAGCGGTCTACAACACGAAACTGGCAGAAAAAGCCCTGGCTGATATCTATGGGGTCTATTCGGAAGAAGGCTACATATACGCTCAGGTGTCACCGGTCGAGGAAATGCGGGGCGACACCGTTGACATCACTTACTCGATTACCGAAGCCAAACCTGCACTGGTCAGGCTGGTCCGAATCGAAGGCAACGAGCAGACCCATGACAAAGTCATCCGCCGCAGAATCAGCTCTCTGCCCGGATACGTGTTCAAGCGCTCGGACGTTATCAGAAGCCAGCGCGACATCTTCAATCTCGGGTTCTTTGAGGACATAACCCTTGACTACCGGCCGGCCGACACCTTGGGCTCGATTGACCTTGTTTACCGGGTTAAGGAAAAAGGGTTCTTCGGCACCATCGGAGCCGGGGTCACATACTCGGCGGTTGACGGCATCACCGGCTACCTCGAACTGCAGCAGCCCAATCTGTTTGGCCGGGGCCAGCAGGCGACCATCAAGCTGGAAAAGGGCGGGCGCAAAACCAATGTCCAGCTCGGATTCACCGAGCCCTGGCTGTTCGATACCCCGACTTCCGGAGGCTTCGATGTCTCGTACCTTACCCGGACTTATGATTACTATGACAAGCAGGAAATCGGCGGCGGTATATCCGTCTCCCGACCTCTCCCCCTTGACTACACCCGGGCCTATCTGGGACTGCGCCTCACCGATGCGTTCGTGCCGCCAGCATCAATCAGTTCAGGTTACAAACCGTCAGGCCCTTTCAACATCTATCGCGACACCACCCATAAAACCGCATTTACGCCCAGCATCACACTCACCCGCGATTCACGCGATTACATATTCAACGCCAGTTCCGGTTCGGCAATCACCTACACTTTGTCAACATCGGTCGGCGACATCCGCTACCACCGCCATGTGCTTGACGCCAGCCACTACTTTCCGCTCTTCTGGAAATTCTCTTTGCTGGGTCGCACCCGCCTCGGGTACATAACCGGCTTTTCAGATGCCGACACAGTACCTTTGTACGAACGGTTCTATCCTGGTGGAACCGGACCGGACGGGGTCCGTGGCTATCCGGACCGAGGCATCGGGCCGTACGAAGCCGGGTATGCGGTCGGGGGCAGGGCACTGGCTCTGTTCTCGCTCGAATACAAACTTCGGGTATCGCGCCAGCTCTCATTCATTGCATTTGCCGATGCTGGCAACACCTGGAATTCCATTGGCCAGTTCAACCTGAGTAGCCTCAAGCGCGGAGCCGGCATCGGAGTAAGGCTGGAAATCCCGATGCTTGGTCTGCTCGGATTCGACTTCGGGTACGGGTTTGACCGGGAACCCGGCCGCTGGGAACCCCATTTCCAGATCGGCAGAACTTTCTAGTTTCCCTGCGCCCGAACTACCCGATTATAGAAATTCGCTACTATCTTCTCCCCTATCTGATTTGACCGCTCAGGATGAAACTGAACTCCGTAGAAAGGCAGTTCTTTGTGGCGCATCGCCTCGACCGGGCAGGAGTCTGAAACAGCCAGAATCTGCCATCCCCGGCTCTTGACGGAATCCGGCTCCAGATACTCCCGGTGGCTTTCAAGCACCTCGATTTCCGAACCCAGGCCGTGAAAGATGTTGCCAGGCACCAGAATCCTGACTTTTTCCAGTTGCTCCAGGAACTGCGCACTGCTCCTGACTTCGGCTCCGAAAGCCCGGCCCAGCAACTGGTGACCAAAGCAGATTCCCAGAACAGGACATCTGAGCCGCCGCACGAATTCCACAAGCCGGGCCGGCGGGTCCTCTTTCTCCAGCATCATGAGCGAACCTGAAATCACTACCGCATCAAAAGGTGACACCCTTGCGCGGCCCAGGGTATCGCTCTGTGCCAGATTGTGACAGCCAGCCACGACAACATCATCACTGAACTTCCGAAGCAGAACAAGGTAGGACTCTACCTTGCCCTTATACTTCTGCTTCTCAGGATAGCAGTCTATGAAAAGAGTTCTAGCCAACTTCCGCTTTCATCCTTCATCCTTCATCCTTCTGATAAAAGCGTATGCGTCGTGATGGTGAATCGATTCGTAGCTCTCAACCCCGACTTCGAATCCGGAGATTTCCTTCCGGCCTTGAAGCTTCAAGACCACATTCCTGACCACATCTTCGACAAACGCCGGGTTTTCAATCGCATGGTTGGTAACGTACTTCTCATCCTCGCGCTGGAGCAGGGAGTACACCTGGCTTGAACCGCAGTCCTCGACCAGCGCTATCAAATCCTCAAGCCAGAGAAAACCGACAAGCTCAGCCACCACCCTTATCTCGGCCCGCTGATTATGCCCTGTGGTTCCGACCATTTCCTTGGAACAAGGACAGAGTGTTGTCACCGGCACGGCCGCGCCAATCCGCAGTTGGAAACGGTCGCGCAGCGTCGCCTCAAACCAGCACCGGTAATCCATCAGACCCTGGGCCTTGGAAACCGGGGCTTTCTTCTCGACGAAATACGGGAACTCCATTTCCAGATGGGCCGACTCAGCATTGAGCCGGTCCTTCATCTCGCGCAGGATTGTCCCGAGTTTGTGGATATCTATCTCCCGGTGGTAGCGGTTGAGAATTTCTACAAACCGGCCCATGTATGTCCCACGGAAATTGTGCGGCAGGGAAACGTACATGTTTATCCGGGCGACTGTGTGCTGCTTGCGATGGGCCTTGTCCGAAAGGACTATCGGATAACTCAGACCTCTGACCCCGACTTTGTCAATCGCGACCTGGCGGGAATCCTGTTCCTGACGGACGTCACGCATCATAGCAAGCTAGAGCAGACACCGGCTCCGGAAACTGTACAGCTTCCTGCCGCCGATGATAACATGGTCAAGCAGCGAAATCCCGACAATCTTGCCGGCCTCGGCCAGCCGGCGGGTGAGCCTGATGTCATCATCTGACGGCTGCGGGTCTCCTGAAGGATGATTATGAACAACGATTATTCCGGCCGCAGCCGCCCGGATTGCCGGGGCGAACACTTCGCGCGGATGGGCCATCGTGCCGTCCAGAGTGCCGATTGACACCTGCTCCTTGTTGATAAGCCGGTTGCGGGAATCAAGATAGAGCACAAAGAAATGCTCTTTGAGCTTTCCGGCCACCAGAGGCCGCATCAATCTGGCAACCGCTTCAGCGCTGCTCAGGTCTGTGCGTTCCTCGGTTTCCGGGGACTCATCCAGACGCCGGGCCAACTCCAGAGCCGCTTTGATTTGGCATGCCTTGGCTATGCCGATACCTTTGATTGTCTGCAATTCCTCAAGCGAAGCCGCAGCAACACCGGCAACAGACTTGAACCGGGAAATCAGACACCGGGCGATATTCAGAACCGACATGCCTTTCGTGCCCCGGCTGATGATGATTGCCAGCACCTCTTCGCTCGAAAGCGCTCCTGCTCCAACCCGGACCAGCCGTTCCCGCGGCCGCTCTCTGGCCGGCAAGTCGTGCACTGTGAAAGATTCCTTCCGTCCGTCCTTCCCGCTCACTCGCGCGTCCCGCGTGCGGTCTTCCTTCTTGTCTTTCACTTGGCCCCTTCCTCAACTATGAACTCCCAGGCACAGAAGCTGTCACGCGGATGCTCATCAGGCGGACAGTACAGACACCGGGTCTTAATTCTCGGGTCAATAGTCCCGGCAAAATACTCATACTCAACCAGCCCGACCGGCTTGCACGGAAAATCAGCAAGCCCCTTGCGCTTCCGTGCCGACTGCACCCGGCAGTCCCGCATATGGAAAACCACTCGGGTATTAGTCTGCTCCACAACATCCTGAACATTGATGAATGCATAAAACCGATACGACAAGGCCTTGACCAGAGCCGAAATCCCGCCGCCTTCCTTGATGCCGTGCCGCTTCATGATACGCTTTGCTTCAACAACCGTAAAATGCCGCCACGACTCAGTGTCAGCCCGAATCGCAACATCCATTCCATGCTCCCGCTCCACTGCCTGGAACCAGGTCCCGTCATGGGCCAGCCAGTTCTTAGCCGCATCCTGCAACAGTCCAATCAACTGCCCCCTGCTCAAGTCAGTCAGTTGCGGAAACCGTTCGGACTCATCAAGCACGCTGGATGATATAGGCCAGAGCCATTATGTCAATTCCACAGTCAACTTCTGACTTCTCCTTGCCATCTGTGTTTATCTGTGGTTCTTCTCCTCTGGAGTACGAAGGCAGGGCCGCCGCTTTCGAAAGCGGGAGCTTCGCCTCCCGCACTCCAGAGAGACCTGGCAACAAACCTGGTTTTCTGCTGCAGAAGCCAATGCTGCCACATTCGGCCGCGGCCAGGGACCGACATCTCCCCAGATTATCTGCCAGGTTGCCCACCAGATTGCTTGTCGGATTGCCTGCCAAATAACCTGCTGAATCACCTTCCGGATTACTTACCCGATACTTTGCCAGGTGCTTCTCCAGGTGCTTCTCCAGGTTGCCCTGTTCATTGCTCAGCCCGTAGCTCGGCAGATTGCGGTCCGGATAGCTCTCCGAATGCTCTGCTGAATCGCCTGCTGAGTGGCGCGCCGGATTACCCGCCGAATCACCTGGCAAATCGCCTGCTGAATCGCTTCCCAGATTGCCTGCCAGATGCCCTGCCAGATTACGCCGCCCGTTATCCCCCCCACGCTCCAGGGGATGACCCCCTGTCCAGACTGTGCCATCAACTAACTCTCGTAAATCCGCAGCATAACTCGAAAAAGCCCCTGGAAATCGGTTTAAACCTGTTTATACTTCCCCTGAAGGATTGAAGGGTATCCAGCCCACGTTTCTGCTCGTGTCTCGGTCGCCTCTATGTTACTTGACTGGAACGTCGAATTCGGCTACATAAAGGCACATGAGGAACAGGCAACCGCACACCGCGATCGGAAACATGAAAAAGGACTCTGCGTTCTCGCAGGTGCCATTTGATGGCTCAACGTCCCCTCAGGCCTCCCCTGCCGAATGTCAACAGCCGGTCCGGTTCTCCGGCCATCCGGAACTGACTTGACTTGTCCCGGACTGCACCTATACTGCGGCGACGATGAGGAACGAAAAGGAGAAGGTCAGCCGGAAGCGGTCCAGTATCGACAGCGCCCCTGAGCTGCCGTGGATGAAAAGGCCCGGTATCATCGTCTGCCCCCTGCTTCTTGCGGTCACGACCTGCGCCGCGATTGACCTCACCACCTTCCGCACTGACTACGCCCATCACTCCCTCTTCGACTGGAACGCACGCCTTGGAGCGTCGGGCAGAACAACGACCGACTCGCTGGGAGGGGAACAGGCAAAGTACCTTTCTGCCTCGGGCAGGGCAGAATGGACTACGCGCACAGAATCGGATGACCTGGTCTGGTCGCTACTGGTTCCGCTCAGGGCAGGCTACAGCGCCCATGCTGTCACGACCCAGGGCGATTCCTTCATCAGCAGCACCGGTCACCGTGTCTCGGCGGTCGTTGAACCGGAGTTGGAAGCGCTCGGCTATGAGCCGGGTACCGACCTCTTCATCCGGGCCGCGCTTGACGGCGGACTCGTGCTGAAGCGCGACCGGAAAAGTAACGGATACCGGCTTGACATACAGAAGTCGTCCGCTCACGGTGAGGTCGGACTCGGCTGGGGCCGGATACGTGACGCCTGGCCCCTGCGCAAGGCGGTGTACATCGCTCAGGTCCTGTCCGAGGAAAACATACTGGACCGCGACCTTACCGACAGCGAGCTGCTGGACATCGCCGCATTCCTGTCCCGGTCGTGGAAGCTGTTCCTCGCGCACCAGCGGCCGGCCCGCTTCTACTACGACTCGCTATCTTCCCTGCTTGCCCGGACCGGCGCGACCCGCGGCCCTTTGCCTGCCCGCGCCATCATGCGGCTCGACGAAGACTTGTATGTCGGCAGCTTCGAACGCCGTTCCGGCTGGCGTGTATCGGTGAGCACGGGTTTTGAGGGCGACCTCTACTGTCGGCAGGAAACCGAGGAGGACAGTTCGTGGAGCAGAATGGAGAGCGAGTTCGGTTTTCGGCCGGTCGCCTGGCTGGAGTACGCCCGGCCGGTCGGCACCAGATGGGTCTTCGAGGGTGCGCTCCGCTACGGACCAGAGTGGGACAAGGAAAACCACGACTGGTTCCACCACGAACTGATCTTGAGTCTAACCGCCAAGTGGCAAGTCCTTGACCGGCTCGAGCTCGCCCTAGTCCCTTCGCTCCAGACATACTACTCCACCTGGCGCAATCCCGGGTTCGATCCAACGCTCAAGTTCGACCATGAAATCGACCTGACCTGCTCCTACTACCTTGCGGAGCGGCTACGCATTGTCGGCAACCTGGAGTGGTGGGGTCGCTGGTTCCAGTACTTCAGTCCACACCCCACCCGACCCTACACCCAGAATGAGTGGACGTTGGACCTGGGGCTGCACTGGGGACGACTGCCCGCGGGCTGGGGGGTGCGTTATTACTAGCCTTGTCGCGCTCGCGCTCTGCGCCGCGCTGTTCCCGGACAATGCGATATCGCGCTTCCGCATCCCGGACGCTCAGGCGTTGGTCTGGGGCCTGAGTGTCTTCCCGATGGAGGTCGAATGGCGGCCGGACGTGCCGGGCGAGCACGCTGTGCACCTGCTGCTGGATGCCGAGGCCGGACCGTGGGTAGAGTACCGCCGTTCCGGCGAGCAGCTCGACCTGGAGCTTCATGGCACGCTCCCGCTGAGTGGCTCACCAACCGATGTGGGGCACAAATCCGGATACTGGTACAGTGGCGGCGCAGACCTGGAAGGTGAGGGCGCATGGTATCCTCTCCGTTTCCCGACCGGGCTTTCGTTCGAGCTCAGATCCATGGCGAGCTGGCGGACTTCCCACTGGGACCGGGTACTCTCGTATCAACCCGACACCCAGGTCTACGTGTCCGTCACCGAGGACAGGTTCACGACCCGGTTCGAGGTCGAGGTAGGCCTGTCCCTTGGCCGGGTCCGCGACGCCACACCGGTCCTGCTCGCCCTGCGCGTCGAAGAGGTCCTGCGCGAGGAGGAACTGCTCCAAGGCCAACTCGACGACCGGGCCATCAAGACCCTGGCTGAACTCATCGCCCAACGCTGGGTCCCAAGGTTCCTTCATGATCCGGGACGGGGCGAGCAGGAGTGGTATGACGAACTGGAGACCCGAACCCGGGCAATGGTCCCTGGACGCGCGCCGATACCGGCCCGGGTGTGGCTGCGCATCCGCGACGCGCTGGTGCTCAACTGGTACAGCTACTACGGCGGGGCAGGCCTAGGCGGGGTTCCCCGACGCCGGGTCGGGATCCGCCTGCGTCCGGTGGTCCGTTTCGAATACAGCACCTGGTGGCAACAAAGGGATTGGAGTGATTCGACCTGGTCTGAATACGAAACCCGCGACACCCCGTGGGCTCCGGGCGTGCAACTCGAAGCTGGCTGGCCCCTCACCTCGCGCGTCCACCTGCTGGCCGATGCGGAATACGTGCCGCGCATCGACCACCGGCAGTCGGTCAGTCTGAGGGCAAGCATGCTGGTGGGCGACAGACTTCACGCCATGGTAAGCGTAGGTCAGCGCATGTATTGCGGGTGGAAAGGAACACCGTGGGACGCAGGCATCAGTGCGGACCTGGACTGGTTCCTTGAGGACCGGGTCGCACTGGGTCTCGGAACCAGGCTGAACGTCGGCTCCCTACACCCCGAACAGCACGGACCGGGCATCGAAACCAGCATGTCGGTCCACGGCGGCATCACCTGCCGGCTGAACTGAGCCCGGGGGTAAACGGTGACGCTAACCGTTTTCTACCCCGCCGCCGTGAAGATTGACAAGCAACCCGACCAGAAGGCAAGAGACGAGGGATGAAGGATGAAGCAAGGCGAAGCACCAAGTGCTCGCGCCAATTCAGAAGTCAGATTGCAGAAGTCAGAAGTGGCAGAAATAGGGACAGCGACTCTTTTCCGAAGATACCTCCTCGCAGCCCTGCCCTGCGCACCGTCAGTGGTCGGTAAGGGGTCAAGTCTTGGGGGCTAATTAGGGACAACCACCTATTTCCGTCCGCCGCGCGCACAGCCACTGGCACGAACCACAAAGATAGTCGCAGAACCCCTCACCCCAGCCCTCTCCCGCAAGGGGCGAGGAAACGGAACAGCAGACGGGTGACAGCCAGCCGTCATGCGGCAGCAACGACGCCGTCGTTGCACTCCATAGAAGCGGAAAAGCGGCGGCACGCCACCGCACTCCAAATCAGCCAATCCTCGCGGTTTTGGCCTTTGGCTTTTGGCTTTTAACTTCGCCTTCATCTGCGTTCATCTGTGTTTATCTGTGGTTAGATTACCTCTTGGCGGCCTTGGCGTTCTTGGCGGTTAATCGAATTCCGAGTGTCGAGTGGCGAATGAAGGACAACGGAAGATTGCCGCAGTCGCTTCGCTCTTTCGCAATGACGGCAGGGTCTGTTAGCACCGATTGAAAAATCCCCAAAATCACCGATGTAAAATTCCCCACCCCTGACCGAAAGGAGTAAGGTTGTGGATGGAATGACCGATGAAAGG
>JAUWNN010000055.1 GCA_030612625.1 Caldifarciminota bacterium | reverse complement strand
ACCAGCTCGGAGAGTTTCTCGTGGGCGACGCTCTGGGTCAGGACGAGAATCACGTCCGCCCGGGATACGGCGTCCGGGAGGTCTCGTGTCGCCGCCTCAATGCCGACCGTACCTTTGTCATCCTGCTTCTCGTATTCTATCTGTCTTGTCCGACTCAGTTCGTCAAAGGAGTCGTCGTGCATCAGATGCGTTGTCTTCACGAGCGTGACCGCGTGACCCTGTTTTGCGATCATGGCCGCGTGGGTCAGGCCTGCGTTTCCGGCCCCGATGATTGTGATTCTCATGGCGTGTCCTTTCCTCTACCGGAACTCAGGCTGCGATTCCGTCTGGTGTTCATGATGCCGGCAGCAGCAGGCGTTCGATTCTCGCCGGTGTCTGGGATGCTACCCGGTCGAGCCGGTCCAGGAGCGCTTCCACCCGCAGGTTGCAGCAACTGTTCCTGCAGAAAACACCTTCCTCGAATCGCCAGTCTCTGTCAGCATAGTCATACAGATATCGCCCCGGCCGGTCATCAATGTACATCTGAGACTCGATGTAGGCCGCGAAATGCGACTGGACCTCGTTGACAACAAGGCGTCCGTCAGGGGTCAGGAAGATGTCCACGTTCATCGCCGTGTATCCCGCATTGTCAGTCAACTCGCGGACGAAATCCAGCAGCTTTCGTGGAGGGTCGCCCCACCCGACTTTGCCCGAGCCGCTGTGGAATTCCCCTTCACTGAGTTTCTGATGACCGAAATACGACTCGCCGATTCGAATCATCCGCCACTCGGCGACGCTTGGCAGGTATTCCTGGAGCAGGATGCTGCCCCATTCACGGTCCCGGACATCAGCGCCTCGGTAGACCATCCCTTCCCCGAAACGTTGTTCGACATATCGCACGACCGCCGAGCGGCTGCGAAGGATTTCCACCCCCGCGCTTCTGGAGCCCGCGTCGCACTTCGCTATGAGCGGCAGGTCGACTTCCCGGGCAAACTCCAGAGCCCCTTCGCGCGAATAGAACACCCGTGTCCTGCAGTGCGGAATTCTGTTAGCCTCCAGCCAGTACGACATCCGCAGCTTGCTCTCGTTCAACCATACTTCATTGTAGGTCGGGTAAATTGTCTCGTGCATTTCTTCGACCATGACCTTCAATCGCTCGTCGAACATCCGCTTCCAGATGCTCACTTTGAAGGAAGGCCAGACTAAAAAGGCGTCACATCCGCAGTCCCGAACGACCTGAATCCAGTCAGGACCTGAGATGTCGACCGTCTTGCAGCGAACCCCCAGGTCTTCACACGCGGCGACATATGGCAAATGGTTGTTGTCAAACTCTTCGATTATGCCAAGCACATACCGCGACTTGTTTCGAAACGAAGGCACCGGTTCGGTCTTTCGATGAGAATCAAACAGATGAACTGTGTGTGCGTCGATGCCGACTTTGTGCTTGCCGGTGTCCAAGGCCGCGACGACGACTTGCGGAATTTCTTCCCGGTAGTTGCGGCCGTCCTGTACTAAGGGACTGCAGTCTCCGACTCTGACACTGTCATTCCTGCCATCATCCATACGCCTCCTTTGTGTTCTCTCGATAAGTACATTCTCCTCAGAAATACCCCTCGAAGTTGCCCCATTCCCAGTTAAAAATGGCTTTATTCCCACAAACAGACTAGACTACTTCGGGTTCGGTGTCAAGTCGGGCGTTCGCTTCCTTGGCCACCGTTGTCAGGCCGGGTCAATCGTGCTACCATTAAGCATGAGAGTCAGCCATACGCGCAACAGGCGCGCGGACACAGGGAACTTGAGCCGATGATTCGACGTTTCGTCCCCTGGATTCTGGGGCCATTGGTGCTGTTGCGCCTGGCGTCCATAATGATAGCGGTGCGCGGAGACCTGCTCGCAATCCCGAGGGTCATGTCCTGGATTGACTGGGCAGTTCTCGGCCTGCTTGCCTTGCTGGGAATTCTGATAGTCATCCGGAAGTTGATGCCCAGACAGCCTGGCCCGGACGAACTGGTTCCTTTTATCCGGTTCTGGTCATCATATCGCAAAGACCGAGTGCATGTTGATGACATTGTCTTTCAGGGGCTTTCATGGACTATCGAAGCCCCTGCCCTGAGCCCGCCTGACCGGGAAGACTCATCGGCAATCCATACACCGGACCTGCATGTGAGGAAATCTCCACGCTGTCCCAAGTGCAGCTTCGTGATACAGGAATCACAGTTCAAAGGAGGATTCGTCTGGAAATGCACGGCCTGCGATTTCCAGAAGATAAGTCGCAGCAGCTTCTACGAAACCGCCGAGCGCATCAGAAACCTGGCCCGGCGGGCCTGGGAAATGTCCAGGGAACAACGAAGACGCAAAGGCGAATGGCCGCTAATCAAGTAACAGTGGTTTTGAGAAAAGGTCAGCGTCACCGCTGTCCCCAGTAAAAGTATCCATAGCGTCCTTTGCTGTCGCGGACAAAGAGGGGGAGGACCACGTCGCCTACGAAACGGGTGCTGACAATCTCCAGAAGATGCGGTACGGCCCCAACATGAAGGCCAACTTTCACCGTCCACCACCCGAGGGCATCTGGAGCGACATTCGTGACCACGCTGTCAATAGTGTACGCTGGGGAGAGTGGCTCGTCGCCTCTTAGTATGGCTTCACGCCGCGCCTTGGGATTCTCACTGAATGGCCCGTGGAACTGCACGGGCTCGGAGAACTCGAATAGGCGGTAGGCCTCAAACTGAAACTCGCCATTTCCTATTAGCAGAAAAACCAGCACACGAATCCATTCTGGAGCGTCCGACGTCGTGAACTCCGTTCCACAATCCGAAAGCAGACGTATGGAGCCACCTGGCAGAGTGTAGAGTCCTCGCGCCCTTAAGGCAAAGAAGCAGTGCCAGTAGTCGGGCTCGTGGCCGACTACCAGATAGAGCGATGTGCCAGGCAGGGACTTGGCGAGACGAGAAGGCAACGGTACTTTGTACCACTCTCTGGATTCTCGATGAAACCGTTTGACGTAATAGCTCTCTGGGTTCTTGGGTAGACAGTCCTGGAGGTAGTCTGATTCCAAGAAGAGCGCATCCACATTCTTGAACTCGGCTGAAGACTCCACCAGCCTCTCAACATAGACCGCCGGATAGCTCTCGACCGAATCCGCCTCTCCACCCAACGCCGCAACAACCCCGCCAATCAGCAGCACAGCCAGGTACTTCAGCATTCTGTTGCGCCGGAGGGCTCGGACTGAATTCCCGGACAGAAAAAGAAGGCACATAAGTCTAGTCCCGCAGCAGCGCGCCTGGAGGGATTCGAACCCACGGCCGTCGGATTAGAAATCCGATGCTCTATCCTAACTGAGCTACAGGCGCATTGTACGCCTTACGCGCTGCGCTTCACGCTCGACGCCGTGCGTTTCCGGCGTCAGGCGTCCTGCGTCTCACGTCCAGCATCACTCGGGGAGACTGGATTCGAACCAGCGACCCCCACGTCCCAAGCGTGGTGCGCTAACCTGGCTGCGCTACTCCCCGACATCTCATTATGATATAGATATATCCAAGTGCTGCAACTGTCAACTGTGCCCGCGCTTGCGGCTCTTCGTGTCTGCGCGCACCCGGGTTCTTAGATAGTCTACAACCTGACGCATCGCCCTGGCCCGGTGGCTGAACCGGTTCTTCGTTTCAAGCCCGAGTTCAGCAAAAGTACGCGAGTATCCTTCAGGTATGAAAATCGGGTCATATCCGAAACCGGCTGAGCCGCGCGCATGATACGCTATCTTCCCTTCGCAGGTCCCTTCGAAAACCTTTTCTTTGCCAGCCGGGTCAATAAGGCACATGACGCAGCGAAACCGCGCAGTGCGCTGTTCTTCAGGCACAGCAACCAGACAGTCCTGTATCCTCCGATTGCGGAATATCTGAGCCGCATCAGGACCGCAGTACCGGGCCGAATGCACCCCGGGTTCACCTCCGAGCGCATCTATCTCAAGTCCTGAGTCATCAGCCAGAGTCCACATCTTCGAAGCCTCGGCCGCAGCATACGCTTTCTTGCGGGCGTTCTGCTCAAATGTTTCACCGTCCTCGACAATCTCAAGCCCGGAATCCAGGCTGGGCAGTCCGACCACCAGCCACCCGGTATCATCAAGCAGTCGCCGGATTTCCGCTATCTTGCCTTGATTCCGGCTCGCAACAAGAAGCTTCACAGGAACCCCCTGGCATCCGGGTTCTTTGCCATCTGCTTGAGCAGTTCCTTGATTTCCCCGAGCTTGTCCCGACGCGCAACAAGCACCGCATCTTTGGAACGGACCACAACCAGGTCTTCCACACCCAGGACCGCTACAACACCGGTATCCGAATCGACAATGCAGTTCTGCACATCCCTGCTCACGCAAAGACCATTCACCACATTCCCGGACTTGTCCGGCCGCTTCTGACGCGCCAGCGCGAGCCAGGAGCCGACATCGTCCCAGTCGAACGTCGCCCTGACCGCGATGATGTTGTGCGCCTTTTCCATAACAGCATAGTCGATTGATATCGAAGGAGCCTGTTCGTACACCTTCTTGAGCGCCGAATTCTGTCGCCTGGTGCCGACCGCGCTGGTGAACTCCCCGAGCGCCGCACGGAATTCGGGCATGAACCGCTCGAACGCTTCAAGAATTACGTCAACCCGCCAGACGAACATCCCGCTGTTCCACAGGTAGTTGCCGGACCGGACATAGCTTCGCGCGGTGTCCGGGTCCGGCTTCTCACGGAACCCGACCACCTTGTGGGCCGTCAACCGACCCCGGCCCCCGACTTTGCGGCCGACGTGAATGTACCCGTACCCGGTGTCCGGCCTGGCCGGTGGAATACCGAAACACACCAGCATCCCTTCCTGTGCCAGCCGGGCCGCAAGCCGGACCGAGCTCAGGAACCGAAGGCGCTGCTTGATAAGGTGGTCTGCCGGCAGCACCACCATAGTCACCCCTGGGTGTGTAGCAGCCAGGTACGCAGCGGCCACCCCGATTGCCGGCGCGGTGTTGCGGCCCTCGGGTTCAAGGAGCAGATTCTCCGGCTTGGGCCGCAGTTGCCGTCTGACCGTTGCCGCGAATTCGGCCGGAGTCACAAACAGTTGCCGCTCGCTCGGACACAGCGGCTTAACCCGCTCGCTGGTCTGCTGGGTCAGCGACTTGTCACCGAAAAGGCGCATGAACTGCTTCGGCTGTCTCCGCCGGCTCTTGGGCCAGAATCGCTCTCCCCTGCCTCCGCACAAAATCACCGCATAAGGTTTCATTCCTCCTCCAGGAATTCAATACTGCGCAAGAATGCGCTCACCAGCATTCCGCCTACCTTGGTTCTGATGACAACCGGGACTCTGTCCGGTTCTTCGGACAGGTAGATATTTCCCAGCGGGCCGCCGGCACTCGGCACGACTTCAAGGCAATCGAACTCGCCGGCCCGGGTCTGCAGCTTTGTCTGCCTTGCTCCCACCACTTCGACCTCGTAGTTGCGCCGGTCCGTATGGGAATCAACCCTGTAAGTGTCGCCCAGAACCAGCGGCAGTGTCCGAAAATAGTACCACAGTGTCAAGAGGTCCCGTGCAGAATCAGCAAGCGGGTAGTCCGCACTGTCCGAGTAATACACCCGGCCTGCGTCATAGTCGTATTCAGCGGTCCATTCGGCCTGATACCGGCTTTCGTCTGTGCGCTTGTACGAACGCAAGGTAACCATGTCCTTCATCCGGCACCAGGTTTCCAGTTCGTACCGGGCACGAAATAGAAAGGAAAGCGCTGGATTGGACTCAAGCTCAGCCCTGAAATGATAGCAGCTTTCACCACAAACAGTATCCGGAGCCAGCGCAGTCAATGCCAGATTCCCCAGATTGAGCGGGCCGTAGCGCACGTCATACTCCAGCCGCTCGCCCGGAGCGAACGCACAAACCAGCACCAGAACAGATATCAACACGGCAGAATCATAGGAGGCAGCCAACTCCAAGTCAAGCCGGCCCTGCACCGCAAGAACTGATAGAAAGGGGTCCAGGGTTCAAGGGTTCTAGGGTTCTAGGGTTGAGCCTGTCGTTCTGCGCCAAAGGCGCAAAGCCTGTCCTGAGTCTGCCGAAGGATGCGGTCCGATGGCTCAATTACGAGTGTCGAATGAAAGGCAGCGGAAGATTGCCACGGCTGCGGAGTTTACACTGAGGGAACCGAATGTGCAGCCTCGCAATGACGGAAAGGAAAATCATTGCGGCTACGCGCCCCATGTCATTGCGAGGGCAAAGCCCGAAGCAATCTTCTGCCCTCTTGCCTTTTGCACTTTGCCTTTTGACTTCTGCTTATCTGCGTCCATCTGTGGTGATCTGTGGGGAGGGTTCTTCGTGGGAGTCGGGGGGGGGGAGATTCTTCGGCTCCGCCTCAGAATGACAGAGGGGTTTCTCTTCGTGTTCTTCGTGCCTTTGTGGTTAGATTCTGCGGTTTTGCCTTTTGCACTTTGCCTTTTGACTTCTGCTTATCTGTGTTCATCTGTGGTTTTCATTCTGCCCTCTTCGTGCTCTTACTGCCTTGGTGGTAGACTCTCCGTATCGGTTTTCAGGTACACCGGGATTGACAATTCCGTACGGTTTGGCATCCTATCATCCTTAAACAGGAAAACGAAAAGGAGCAGTTTTGAAAGACAGAAATCTTAGCCTCAGGACCCTGTGCGTTCATGGGGGCCAGTCTGAACAAGGAGCCGGTCCGGTAGTCAACCCGATTTACGCCACTTCGACATTCCGGTTCCGCGATGCCCAGCACGGTGCCGACTTGTTCTCAGGCAAGGAACCAGGGTACATCTACACCCGCATGCTCAATCCGACCGTCAAAGCACTGGAAGACTGTATCGCAGCTTTGGAAGAGGGCGCTTACGGCCTTGCCACCGGCTCAGGAATGGCCGCGACCCATACCACTATTGCCACGCTCTGCTCTGCCGGTGACCATGTCATCTGCTCTGAAGCGGTCTATGGCCCGACCAATACCCTGCTGACAACCATAATGTCACGGCTCGGAATAGAGCCCTCAATCGTTGATACCTCCAATCTTGATGCGGTAAGCGCGGCATTCCGTCCCAACACCAGGGTAATCTTCTGCGAAACACCGGGCAACCCCACACTTGTCATCTCAGACATCAGGGCCCTGGCCGAACTGGCCCACCGGCACAATGCGCTTCTGGTTGTCGACAACACCTTTATGAGCCCGATTCTGCAGCAGCCGCTCCTGCATGGCGCCGACATCGTGGTCCATTCGCTGACCAAATTCCTGAACGGCCACGCTGATGTGGTGGGTGGAATCATCGTAGTCAAGGATCAGCAGACATACAACTCTTTCCGTACAGTCCTGAACCACCTGGGCGGAGTGCTGCCGCCGTTCGAGGCTTTCCTGGTTCATCGCGGAATCAAGACTCTTGCCCTGCGCATGCAGCGCCACTGCGAGAACGGCCGCAAGGTTGCCGCATACCTGGAAGGCCATCCCAAGATTGAATGGGTGCGCTATCCCGGTTTGCCCAGCCACCCCCAGCATGAAATCGGCCGGCGCCAGATGAAAGGCCCGGGCGGAATGGTAAGCTTCGAGCTTAAAGGCGGGGTCCAGGCCGGACGGACTCTGATGGATTCAACCAGGCTGTGTACTTTGGCGGTAAGCCTTGGCGGGGTCGAGACCCTGATTCAGCATCCGGCTTCAATGACCCATGCCGGGATGACCAGTGAAACGCGGCTTAAAGCAGGTATCACCGACGGTCTGGTTCGCATCTCGGTCGGGATTGAGGATGCTGACGATATAATCGGGGACCTGGACCAAGCGCTTGAAAAGGTTTAGCCGAACCCCTGTCATTGACAGGTTCAGACTCCTGAATAGAATCGCACCATGCCGATAACACCGCTGGATGTAAAGAAGAAGACCTTTTCAACCCAGTTCCGCGGCTTGTCTCCAAACGAGGTGAAATCCTTCCTTGACCTGGTGGCCAGAGAAATGGAAGAACTGCGCAAGAGCCGGGCCCTGCTTGCAGAAAAGGTGGACGAGCTTTCCGCCAGGATTGAGCAGTATGAGAGGACCGAGCAGCTTCTGCAGGACACCCTGGTCACTGCACAGAAGACCACTGACGAACTCGGCAAGACCGCCAAAGAGAAAGCCAAAGCGCTCTCAGGACAGGCTGAACAGCAAGCAAAGGAAAAGGTCCGCAATGCCGAAAAGCAGGCAGAAGAAATCATTCGCCGCGCAGAAAACCAGACCGGCCAACTGAAGAATGAACTCGGACGCCTGGAAACAGAGAAGTCTAACCTGCTCCACCAGATTCGCGGGATGGCCCAATCTTTCCTGTCAATGGTCGAGAAATGGGAAACAACGACCCAAAGGGGTAATGATAAAACAGCAGATTCTGGAAAGCGCTGACGCGGTCCGTAATAAGACCAGGTTTGCCCCGGAAATAGGCATCGTCCTCGGCACCGGCCTGACCCGGCTTGCCGGCCATGTCGAGACCGACGCAGTTATCCCGTACAAGGAAATCCCTCACTTCCCTGAACCCACAGTCGAGAGTCACCACGGACGACTGGTAATGGGAATGCTGAGTGGCAAGCGCGTCATGCTGATGCAGGGACGGTTTCACTTCTACGAAGGGTATGACCTCAAGCAGGTCACCCACCCGGTCCGGGTCATGAAGGAGTTGGGTGTCACCACCCTGATTGTGTCCAACGCCTGCGGTGGAGTGAATCCCCGGTTTCAAGCCGGAGACATCTGCGTAGTCACCGACCATATCAACCTGTCCGGCCGCAACCCTTTGCGCGGCCCGAACGACGATTCGCTCGGGCCCAGGTTTCCGGACATGTGCCGGTGCTATGACCCGAAACTGATAGCCCTGGCTGAGAAAACAGCACTCGAACTCGACATCCTCTTGCGTCGCGGAATATATGCCTGGGTCACCGGCCCGAACCTCGAAACCGCAGCCGAGTACCGGTATATCAGGGCAATCGGTGCCGACCTGGTCGGCATGTCCACGGTTCCCGAAGTGATTGTGGCCCGCCATACCGGACTCCGGGTCCTGGGCTTCTCGGTTGTCACCGACATGGGACTGCCCGACGCACTCAAGCCGGTTGACCTTCCGGAAGTGTTACGCGTAGCCAAAGAAGCAGAGCCGAAATTGACCAGGCTTCTGCTTGAGGTCTTGAACCGGATTTGACCCTTTTGCGCCTACTGTTCCGAATGCTGCCCGTGCTTCTAGCTGTGCTCGTTATCGGTTGTCCCAAGCGGGCCCAACTGGCTCGGCCTGATAACCCGGGACAAGGGCTTGACCAGGCGCTCGCAGCACTCGAAGCCAGGAAATTCGCTGAAGCAGAAGAGAAATTCACATTCCTCATCTTCAACTTCCCGGGCACCCGCCAGGCCGCAGATGCCCAGTTCTATCTTGCCGAAACCTACTTCCGGAAACGCGACTATATCCAGGCCCAGACCGAATACGACTTCTACCTGAAGAGCTTTCCAAACGGCCGGTTCCAGGAACAGGCCACTTACAAACTCGGGCTCTGCCATTTCAGGTCCGCACCTCAGAGCTCCCGGGACCAAACCAGCACCCTCAAAGCCAGAGAAATCCTGGAAGAGTTCCTCATCCTCTACCCCGATTCCGAGCTCAAGCCTGAGGTCGAGGACGCCCTGGCTGATGTCAAAAGACAACTGACCAGCCAGGACTTCAACATAGCACACCTGTACTTCAAAGCGGGCGAATTCAAATCGGCACTGGTCTACTACGAATACGTCGCCGGCAAATTCCCTGCTGAACAATGGAACGGGCCGGACCGGCTCCGGCTCGGTATATGCTATCAGGAAACAGACCAGCCTGAAAAGGCCAAGCCCATTCTTGAGGAAATCGCCCAAGGCGACTATGCCCCGGCTCTCAAACAACAGGCCGGCAACCGCCTTGGTCGCATGGACTGACCCCTGATGCGCACCGGTGTTTTTGGCGGAACTTTCAACCCTGTCCACCTGGGTCATCTTCTGGTTGCCGATGACGTCCGGTCCAGGCTCAAGCTCGACCGTGTCCTGTTCATTCCCTGCTTCAGGCCGCCCCACAAACCGAACCACCTCGTCCCATTTCGTCACCGCTCGGCAATGACAGAAATCGCACTCAAGTCCTGGTCCGGATTCGAACTGTGCACCATAGAAGAGAACCGTTCCGGCCCTTCCTACACCGTTGACACCCTTAAAGAACTACGGTCGCGCCTCAAGGGAGATTCGTTATATCTCATCATCGGGGTGGACCAATACCAGGAAATAGCAGGCTGGCGCGCGCCCGAAGAGCTGACCCGGCTTGCCAGACTGGTGGTGATGGACCGACCCGGAAAGGCCCGACCACCGGTTTTCCCGGGCCATAACCCTGACCGGGTGCGTTTTCTGCCTGTAGTCCAGGTTGACATATCCGCGGCCCTTATTCGTAAAAGGCTTGCCAAAGGCGAGTCTGTTCAGTATATGTTACCAGTGCCGGTGTCAGGATACATCAACAGACACCGGCTTTACCGTCAGCAAACAGGAGGTTAAATGCTCAGTACCGCATTCATGCTGTGGACAGTTGCCGTTGCGCAGGACAGTGCGGCTGCCGTCGCGCAGACCGCACCTGAACAACCGATGCAATGTGGCGGAGGACTCGTGCAGTTCCTGCCGATTATTCTCATCTTCGTTGTGCTCTACTTTCTGATGATTATGCCTCAGCAGCGGCGTCAGAAAAAGCACCGCCAGATGATTGAGGCCATAAAGCGCGGGGACCGGGTGGTCATCTCTTCAGGAATCCATGGCATCATCACCAATGTCAGGGAGCACACTTTTCTTCTCAGGATTGCTGAAGGAACCGAAATCGAAGTGGACAGAAGTTCGGTATCCTACAAGGTGGGCGCCCCGAAGTAACAGATGAGTGACCCTGTCGGTCAGAATCGCCGCATCATCCTGTACGGCAATCCGATGCTGCACCAGAAGGCCACGGCTGTAGAGGAAATCACCGGACATGTCCGGAAGCTCCTGGCCGACCTCGAGGTTACAATGGCTGCTCAGGACGGTCTGGGTCTGGCCGCCAACCAGATTGGCGAGCCGCTCACAGTGCTCGCAATAAACCCTCGGGGCGCTGATGTGGACGCCCAGCCCTACTGCATCATCAACCCGCGGATAGTTGCGCGCGAAGGCGAAGTGGAACGGGAAGAAGGCTGTCTTTCCATCCCGGGCATATACGATGTTGTATCCAGACCCGAACTGGTGCGAGTTGCCGGACTCAATCCGGATGGAAAACCGGTTGAGCTCGAAGCCACCGGACTACTTGCCCGGGTATTCACGCACGAAACCGACCACCTGAACGGAGTCCTGTTCATTGACCATCTGAGCAAAACCCGGCTCCAACTCCTTTCGACCCGGCTTGAGGAAATCAAGAAACAGGAGAAAATCGAAGCAGAAAGCAAGAGCCAGGGCGCAGAGCGCAAGATGCAGAATGGGCAGAAAGCGAAACGGCTTTGACTTCTATCTCTCCCAAGAACCGAAATAGAGCCACGAAGCATGTCCTGAGCGAAGCCGAAGGGACACGAAGAACACGAAACGGAGGAACAGCAACCGTGCGGCCTGGAAGAGATAGGGTGACACCCTTGCGCTGCGCAGGGTGTCACCCTTGCCAGTTCTGGGTGGGTCGGTTCATCTTTCGTGGATTGGACGGCGCGCTGCGCCGGGCCGGATTAAAATGGAAATTCCTTTTCATTTCGAAGTCTGCCGCGCAGCGGCATCCTTTTTTCGTGGCCAATCCTATATCGGTTTTCGGGTCTCTTGCACTTCGCCTCTTGACTTGAATCAGCTATGCGCCTGACATTCTTCGGAACATCCGACTTCGCAGTTCCCACGCTTCAGCGCATCCATTCCAAAGGCTATGATGTCGCGGCCGTAGTCACCCAGCCGGCCCGGCCGGGCGGTCGGGGCCGAAAGCTGGTGCCAGGCCCGGTCGAAGTCGCTGCCCTGGAACTGCAATTGCCGGTGCTGACTCCTGAAAATCCTAATACCCCTGATTTCGTGGCCCGGCTTGCCGAGCTTCAGCCCGACCTGTGCGTGCTCGCATCTTATGGTTACATCCTCAAACGACCCTTGCTTGAAGTCCCGAAACGCGGGTTCATCAATCTCCATCCATCTCTCCTGCCCGGGTATCGGGGTGCGGCCCCGATTCAGCGAGCCTTGATGGCCGGCTGCACACAAACCGGAGTCACTACCATCCGGATGAACGTCCGGGTTGACGCCGGTGAAATCCTCAACCAGGAACCCGTGCCCATCGGCCCGGATGAAACCGCGGGCGAGCTTACCAGCAAACTGGCATCAATCGGTGCTGACCTCGTCGTCAAAACCATCCACCAGATTGCCGAGGGCACATCTCAAAGCCGGTCTCAGGACCCGTCATCTGTCACCCGGGCGCCCAAGTTAACCGATTCAGAACGGTTCATTGACTGGCAAAGACCGGCCCAAGAACTTCACAACCTCATCCGCGGCCTGGCACCGAAACCGGCTGCGGTCACATTCTTCCGCAACCACCGTATTCTGGTCCTGGGTTCCAGGCTGCTTGGTGCCACAACCGAAACCACCCCGGGCACAATCCTCCCGGACCAGCCCGGTCTTGCTATTGCCACAGGCCAGGGGATATTGGTGTTGCTCGAACTGAAACCCGAAGGCAAGAAAGCGCAGTCCGGTCAGAGCTTCTGCAACGGGTACCGGCTCGAGCAAGGCGACCGGTTCGAGAACCAATGAAAAAGAGAAAGAAGAAGCACGGCTGGCCAATCATTCTACTCTGGGTCTTCATCGGCGTGCCCGCGATTGTCCTCATCCTGTTCGCCCTGGCCAACTGGGTGGTAATGCCTCTTGTCACCAGGCACAGCCAGGAGCTTGCAGTGCCGGACCTGATAGGCAAACAGAGAACCGAAGCTGTTCGCACCATCATCAGGGCCGGTCTCAAACTGGGTGATGTCCGCACTGTTACCGACACCCTTTTCCTGCCCGACCATGTGGTATCGCAGTACCCCGGTCCCGGCCGCAAAGTGAAACCCGGCCGGGCAATAGACCTGGATGTCAGCCGGGGAGCCAACCGGGTCGTTGTTCCGGATGTGACCGGCATGTCTGCGACCCTGGCAATCGCCCTGCTTGAGGAGTCCGGGCTCCAGGTTACCGAGATTGAATCCCTCCGCACCCCGAACCTGCCTCTTGGCCAGGTCATTGCGATTCGCCCTCCTGCCGGAACCGAAATCGAACTGGGCACACCAATGCTGCTGGCCGTTTCCGCACCGGTCGGCAGCTTCCCGATGCCCAACCTCCTGGGAACTGACCTGGGAACCGCATCCGGCATCATCGCCTCCCAGGGACTGATTCTCGGCGGCGTCAAGAATGCTCCAAGTGACGAACCGGCCGGCATGGTCATGGTTCAGTACCCGGAAGAAGGAATGTCAGTCCGTGACCGCGACACAGTTCACCTGATTATCGCCTCACCCGTGCCGCCCGACTCCCAACCATGATTCTTATCCCTGGCGTTCCTTTATTCCACTCGAAACAAGCCTTGGCAGTCAATCGAATGGATACGGAAGATTGCCGCAGTCGCTTCGCTCCTTCGCAATGACAGAGGGGTCTACGGCTTTGCCTTTTGGCTCTTGCCTTTTGACTTCTTCCTTCGCCTCTGTGTTCATCTGTGTTTATCCGTGGTTCATTCTTCTCCCTTGGCGTTCTTGGCGGCCTTGGCGGTTATTCGTTCTGGATGGCTCAGTGTTTATTCGTTGTTCATTCTTCCCTTGGCCTTGGTGCCCGGTGTGGCGGTTCTGCGGGCGTTTGCCATGCGCGTTG
>JAUWNN010000073.1 GCA_030612625.1 Caldifarciminota bacterium | reverse complement strand
GAGTGAAAGAATGACTGATGGAATGACGGAAGCGATGCGCCAGGCGATTCTTCAAGGCTTGCGTGAAGCAGTTCGCGAAGCGATTTCCGAAGCAATGCGCGAGGCGTTTGTCGAAGCCACTGCCGAAGCGCTGCAAGACAGGTTTGCCAACACCTTTCAGGACACGATGAACGCTACAATGAAAGCTACAATGAAACCACGATTTGATTCTCAATTTCCGGGACGCAATACGTGATTCGTTGACCGCCTACCGCTATCTGCACTCTGCATTCTGCCTTCTGACTTCTGCCTTCCCTGTGTCCATCTGTGGTTTTACTTCGTGCCCTTCGTGTCTTGGTGTTTAGTCTTCCTCTTGGCGTTCTTGGCGGCCTTGGCGGTTCATCCTTCCGCCTTCATCCTTTCCTTACCAGTGCTTGGAGAGGTGCCCGGTCAGCCGGAATTCGTTGTATTTGCCATCACTGCCGGAGTATATGCACTCCTCCACCCCGACGCTCACGTCGCAGATACTCCACACCGGCAGGGACCTTCTCATGTCAACGCTGCTCGCGTCCGCCGGCGTGCGACGTCGCCGCAGGCACTAGCGAACGACCTCCAGTCTGCCCGTGGCCTCCCCTGCGGAGTACACGTACGTACCGCACGGGACCTCCTGGCCTGAATCGTCGCGACAATCCCAGACCACCAGGTTCAGACCTGCCCTGCCTGCTGAGCGGAGTGACCGGACGATCCTCCCCGCCATGTCGGCTATCACGATCCCGAACTCTCCATCGGCTGCCCGCGGGATGCTGAAACGCACGACGCCGTGCGCCGGACTGGGAACGGCTGTACTCCGGCCGCGGCGGCCCGGGACAACCGCTCCTTCGTCCAGGGCTGAGGTCCAGCCGTACACATTGAGCGTTCGCGAGGGATACCCGGCGAGTACGCATATCTCGCTCATGCCGTCGTCATCGACGTCAGTGACCGTACAGATGTTCGTTACGGTGCCGCGGCTGTTCATATCCGGGGAGACGTAGTCCAGGGCATGAGTGACGCAGTCGTAGACAAGGAACTTGTAGTGCGAACTGCTGCCGTTCCAGTAGTAGACCTCAAGGACAAGCTCCTTGTTTGCATCATTGTCCGTGTTGGCAATGTGAAATGGGGAATCAACGTCAACCCACACCACGAACGGCGACGGGACGTCCTCGCTCCAGACCACGCTGCCGCTTCCGGAAAGAACCATGAACTTCCCTCCGTCCGCCACGACGACATTCGGGACTCCGTCACCATCCACATCGTAGTCGGCTGCATCCTGCGAGAAGACGGAGGATTGGTTGGGGTCAAAGGGTGATAGGCTCCACTCCACTTGATAGTTGGGGAACCCGAACGAACAGAGCATGACAATTCCGAGAACTGTCTGCAGTTTGCTCACAGATACCTCCTATGGGCCAGTGCTACGTCCCAGGAGCAGTGCACGCGCAGAACACTGCATCCTCGGCTACGCGCCCGGCTGTTTCGTAATTCTTCCAAAGTGCAGGGAGACACCGGACCACCATAGTGGGCCGGAATCGGGTCCGGTACGCCCGAAGGCCCGCCTGCCCCCCCCTTTTTTCACGCCCCGACCCGGATTCCCCGGGTCGAGACGCGGCCATGCCGCGATTCGGACACACCCGACCCTACCAGCTCCGGCTCAGCTCAGCGGTCAGGCGCAGGTCGTTGTACTTGCCGTCCGTGCCGTGGTAGACTGCGTCCGCCACGCCCAGCCGCGCATCGCATATCTTCCAAACCGGAAAAGACGAGTTCAGCCGGACGTCATACCTGGTCCCGCCGCCGAATGAACCACCCAGAGTCAGGCTGTTGGTCCAGCTCTCAAACAGGGTATAAGATGGAGACACGTCGAAGTAGACCGTCCGGTCGGTCTCCTCAGAATATGCGGTCTGTCCAAAGCCACTGGAAGCCGAAACCGAAAGCGGAAACTCGAACCCGACGCTGTAAGAAAGACCAAAGTCAAAGGATGTGTAGTTGCCTTCGGAAGAAGACGCCTGATATTTCTGGTACGAGCCGGACAAGCCGGGTGAATGGGACAAAGTCCCAATGTTGAAGCTGTAGTCCATGCCCGCGGATATGACATCGGCCTTGCTGCTCGTGCTATCGCTGTATTCAGAATAGGGCGAATAGCTCATCTGCAGATACGGCAGGCTGGCAAAATTGAGCCCGAGGTCAACCGCATAAGAAGTGAAATATGTGGTGGACAGCTTCATCCCTATCAGATTGTCCTGCTCCCTGGTGCAGGACGCAGAAGCCGATACCTGGTTGTCCAGGAAGTCCCGCTCAATGCCTCCACCGTACGCAAAGTTGTCGTTCCGCAAAGACGGCGCACCCAGGGAGTGATACCCGGGCCCGACCATCTTGACCTCACCGTAGATTCTGGTATCGAGCACATTCAGGGCCGGCCTGACCGCATAAGCGAAGTCGAACTGGCTGCACCACCTTGGATGCAGGAAACCCAGACCCCAGCGCCTGACCCAGTCGGCATCGAGCACCGGCATCCTGGTGTCCCGGTTCAGTTCGATAGCCGAAATCTCCGACTCCACGGTCAGCAGCCCGTCAACCAGGAACAGGTTCAACTCCATCCCGAGCAGGTAGTTCTCCTGCGGGGTGATGACCTCGAAGCTGTCCGGCTCGGTCAGGCTGTCTCCGGGCAGATACCCCATGTTATTGGCTATCGAGTTGGGGTCGTCGGCTGCATACAGCAGAGTCATGTAGAAATGGGTCGCCTCTTTGTCGCCATACCCGAACTTGCCCGCATACAGCATCCTTGAGTAAGCGGCATCGGTCGAATCCGAAGCCTCAATCCCGCGCTGGGTCCGACCCGCAGTCGCGGCCAGGTACACTTTCCACGGGTTCAACTCAACCGCACCGCCTGTAACAGGAGTACCGGAAAGGGTGAAAGAAGAGTAGCTCGGCTGGCAGGCTCCGATTTCTATACCCTTGATTGAGAACACGAAGCCCGGCAGGTTCATCATTCCGCTCACCCACTCACTCGGATTCAGGAAAAACCGGAACTTGTCCAACTGCTGGCGCAGGTCGCTCTCCATAGAGCTCAGCAGTATGTCCAAAGACAAAGGCATTCCCCACAGCGAAACGGTCGGGTTGATGCTGAACGTCAAATCCGACACCGGACTAACCAGCGTATCCCCGCTGACAAAGCTCTTGTCTGCATAGATACTGGCCGACCCTGAGAACTCAATTGGCCCGGCAGTAACGACCGCCAGCAAGAGGAAAAGGCATATGGACCCGAGCCTTTTCATCGTCCCCCTTTCACCAGTTCTGCCGTACACACGCTGGGCGGGGGCAAAAGCCCCCGCCCGTTGTCAGGTTCTGCACGGAATTCGATTCCTCGGCTGCATACACACAAGAACCCCGTACCCAGCTCATTACGGCACGACAACCACCTTAAACCACTGGCTGCAGGATGTGCCGTCGCTGCACTTTATCGTGACAGTGACGAGATAGCCACCAGGCGGACTCGGCACAGCAAAAGTGAAATCGAAGACGAAGATGTCGTCACTGCCTGGACCGCTGCCGCTTCCTTCGATAACATCTGGTGCGTGGGCTTCGACAATTTTCCAGGAGAATTCGTCTATCGTACACCCGGGGCCGATGCAGTTGCCGGAGAAATCTATGGTGTGGGGCTCGGAACTGGCAGTAACCGTTACCGTACTCCCGAACTCAACATCCCTGCCATCCATGTGGATTTTTCTTATCCCGCAGGTGCATTGCTCGGGACCAGGTGGGATAAGTACTTGGTAGTCCTCCACCTCACCGGACGGCGTGAAGTTCGGATAGGCCGGATTATTGTGGTAAACATCGGCCACATCAAAAGGTGTACCAGTGTCATAAGAAAGCCTGAACCTGCACCACATGCTGTCGGACACATGGTCGTGCATGCCCGAAGGCAAGGTCGTGTCTCCTGTGTAGAAGGTTAGCCGGTAGCAGTGACATGGAGGTGGGAAGGCGGCCGCCGGCCACAGTACGCCGTGGCACCCAGGAGGTACGGAGAAGTCGTGGCTGTACACGGGGAACCAAGCAGTGTTGGGCACCCGGGCAGCGTTCAGCCCCTGCGCCTTGAGCCAGAAGACATGCTCATCACCGTCGTTGGGAGCGGGATGGCCCGGGCAGTCATGGGTGTCATCCCAATCGCCATCTCTGTTCCAGTCAAACCAGGCATGAAGATGGAGCCCACGAATAGGCTGATAGCGCGTCGGGTTTCCAGAGGTGCTGAACATCACGTCCACGGTTTCAACATGGCACATACCAAAGGGGACGTGGAAGCGACTGAAGTCCACGCCGTCGTCCAGCGGGTCCAGGTCCACAGTGTTTGCGTCCCATTCTGTGGTAACGCTTGTAAGACCGCAGTAGCACGTATCAGGAGGAAGTCTGCCCAGCCATTCATGCCAGACTGTTGGAGAGGCAGGGTCGAAGTGCCGTGCTCCAATGCCGTTGGGATTGGCCTTGTGAGTGCAATAATGATAGATGGGGTTAATTGACCCATCCGGCGCGTCGCCGTAGTCGCACGAGTCAGGCTGCGGAGTGGTGTCCCAAAGAATCGGATAGTCCTCCACCTCACCGGAGGGCGTAAACGGAGGGAACCCCATTGCCGCAGCGTTGTGGTACTCGGTTGCCACATCGCCGGGAGTCCCGGTCTCATAAGAAAGCCTGAACCTGCACCACAGGCTGTCGGAGACATGTTCATTTAGTTCTGCAGGCAGCGTTGTATCACCTGCGTAGAAGGTGAGCTGATAGCAGTTGCAGTCCCGGGTGGCCGGCCACAGCGGGGCGGCATTAGGGGTTACTTTGAAGTCGTGGCTCATCACAAACACTAGAGGAGGTACAGGCATCATGGTAGCAGGATCCAGCCTTTGAGCCGTCAGCCAGAAGACATGGTCATCAGCAGGAGTGGTCGCCGAGTCGCAGAGGTAGGTATCACGCCAGTCTCCGTCTCTGTTCCAGTCAAACCAGGCGTGAAGATGAAGAGCGTTGGTGTATATCCTGGTTCCAGAAGTGCTAATCATAACACGCACGGTTTCAATGTCACAGGTGTCGAACGGAACGAAGAAGCGGCTGAGGTCCACACCATCGTCCAGCAGGTCCAGGTCCACAGTGTTTGCGTCATGCTCAATGGTGACACTTCTAGGGCCACAACTGCATCCCAATGGGTCTGGAGGCAACCTGCCCAGCCATTCACGCCAATCTGCTGGATGAAGGGGGTCCAGATGCCTGGCGGCCTGGAAGTTGGTCCAGGGAGGAGGAGAAACCCTTCCGGGCAATTTGTGCGAGCAGTAGTGAAACCCTACGGCATCTGATTCGTCGGGCGCGTCGCCGTAATCGAGCGATTCAGGCTCGGGCGGCAAGGTCTCGCAGACAATCAGATAGTCTTCCACTTCGCCTGAGTAAACCTTCCCGCTGTCCTGATGAGCATGGTTCCAAGAAGGATGAGCGTTTGCGGGTATGTCCGGAGTCAAACGGAACCTTGTCCAGATGGTGAACGGGTACTGAGGCCAGGACCAGAACCAGAGCCGGTAGACCGCGCATGTATCATTCCCCCAGACAGCGGGGTCGAATTTCATTTGGTGCGTACCAGGAGTGAATACAGGGTCAATCCCGCCCGCACTCGGGCAGAGACGGCTGGCGCTAATCCACCGGATGTGTTCGTCCACGACTACGCCTGCTTGCACGCATGTGTCATGGTCGTCCCAATCTCCGTCACCATTCCAGTCAAACCAGGCATGCAGAATCAGCGGGTGCTCCCGCTCATACTCCGAACGTATGCTTGCCATCACGTCAACGCTGCACACCACACATGTATCGCAATAGTGGGTACGGAGATGATGAGGGAAGAAGTACACCCCATCATCTCTGGTATCATCGTCGTTGGTGATATTGCCGGTGCGGCGCGCATCCCGTTCCCAACTGACACTGCGAGGTGCGCATTGACAACTCGGCCCTGAGGGGGTGCCGCTGTAACCCGCAGGCAGTTTTCCCAGCCAGGCTTGGCGTTCCCGAGGGATTATGCGAAACCACGGCCAAAACCAAGGATGGTGCCACCAGAACGTCTTCACCCAGTAGTGCCGCGCGCCATCGTGTATCCGAAATGTAGGATAAGGGACCGGAGTCGCAGAAGTTCTGTTGTCCAGCGCATCACCAAAGTCATAATAGCGACGCCACCACCAGAATACGTGGGCGGTATCGGGTCTCAGAACTCTCTTGCCTGCCGTTGCTTCAACCCACCAGACATATGCCTTACCTTTGTTTAAACCAGGGTCCTTCTTGGAATACTGATACGAAGTATCCTTCAACCCAGACTTCTCATAGAAAGGCTTCTGCTTGGTATAATCAACCGGCTTGGAGGTCGTGTCGGTTTCATACATCTTCAAGGTATAGGTGATTCTCTCCTTGGGTGGTATCCCCGGAGGTCTGGTCCAGAGAAACCCAGGATACGGCTCGTCAAGGTCTGCGTCCATCACGGGCCGGATGAGTTTCAACTTCTTGGGCTTCGGGCCATACGCGAATCCCCAAATCTCACTCTCACCAATCTTCTGCTTGCCGGAGAACGCCTTCACCTGCCAGGCGTATTCCGCGCCTTCTTCCAGCGCCCTTGCCGAGCTGGGATAACGCAGGTTTGTTGCGGTTATCCCTTTCTTCTCATACCACGCCGGGTTCGCGGCCATCGCTTGTTCTCTGGTCTGGCCAGCCAGGATTTGCACAATCCTCAGTTCATAGGTCAGATTGGCTGGCTTGGGCATCGGCGGGGTCCAGGTGAACTGCGGATACTTCTCTTCTTTCGGCAGAGTTGCTCCATCTCTTGGCGAGATGAGTCGCGGTGCTCCGGGATGACGCACCGTCACTCTGATGCAGTTCTTCCCGAGCTCTTCCCGGGTCCCGGCCTTCAGAACCTTGATGCAAGCGACATACTCACCTTCTGGAATCTTGCCGGTTCGCGTGACGAAAGCCTTGTATCCAGGAGCATGCCACACATCCCTGACTTTCTTGATGTCCTTTGCCTTTATCGTCATCAGGCCTGGAGGCAGCCTGAAGTCATTCGAATAGGCGTGGAAAACCTCCTTGCCTTCCTTCAACACCCAGCCGTAAAGACAGACGGTATAGGTGGTTGTATCCCTGTTGGTCAGATCCGCGCTCCAGAGATGCTCTATTTTCAGTTGTCCGGGTGGCGGTTTGTGGAGTTTGACCGTTACCTCAGCATTGACTACGGCCAGCGGAATGATGGCCAGAATGACCACCGCAAGCAGATTGCGTCTTCTCATCTTTCCTCCTTTGCTTGGGCAACGCACCAACCTCCGGTCAGGTGCTGGCTGCGCCGACCCCTTTCACACTATCGGCCCGCAGTCCCATACTGCGGACCCCAAGTCCTATTATCACCGATGGTTTACCCCAGGACTAACCCCTTGTCAAGCAAAACCTCACCGCAGCCGTTTCGGCCTTGGCGGAATGAAATCCTCGAGCCCGGCCCGGCGCACAGACAACCCTCAGCCGACAGCTCGCGGCCGGCTACACGGGCTACTGAACCAGGTTCTCGAGCTTGGCGATGAGCGGCGGAAGGTCCTGGGTGACGACTTCCCAGAGAATATCGAGGTCGATATCATCATAGCCGTGGATCAGTCGATTGCGCAACCCGACTATCTGGGGCCAAAGTATGTCCGGGAAACGCTCCCGCTCCTCCTGGGGAACTCGGCCGGCAGCCTCGCCCACTATCTCCATCAACCGGACCAGCGCCAGGTTCAGTGTCCGGTCTGAATCCAACTCACGACGAGACCGGCCACGCACCAACTCGGCTGCTTCATGCGCCGCGTCCAGCATGTGACGCAACCTGACAACGGTTTCATGCCGAGACATACTGCGGCTCCGCTTCGTTCACTACCGCTTCCCGGAAATACCGACTCAGGAATCCTGCTGTATTGAGGTCCACTCTGTGCCCCAGAATATCGGACAGTTCCTGCTCCATGCCGAAGAACGCCAGCCCAGGCGTATGCCCGGGCTCGAACTCGACCAGCACGTCAACGTCACTGTCCGGACCGAAATCGTCCCTCAGCACTGAGCCGAAAAAGGACAGCTTCCTGATATGATTCCGGCGGCAGAACTCGGCGATTCTATCCCGGTCGACCGCAATCTGCAAACTCATGGTATTTTCCTTAGGTTCCAGTCTATCCAGGACTCTGGCCGCGTCAACCGCTCCCAACTGATGACCGACGGTCACCCCAGACCGTTTCGGCCTTGGCGGGACGAACCTCTTAAGCTATTTCACCGCCCGCGCCCGGTCATTCCGGGACAGATATCACCTGCACGACGGTCCCGGTCCCGGCTTCATTGTCCGTGACCGTCAGCCTGACTTCGTAGTCGCCGGGCTGGTAGTAGACGTGCGTCGCTACGCTGTCAGTTGCCCCTCCGCCGTCGCCGAACTCCCAGCGATACGCCGCTATCTTTCCGTCTTCATCAGTTGAACCGGTGGCATCGAACTGGATTTCCTCCCCGACCGCGGCTGTGTCCGGCGCAAAGGTGAAGCTCGCAACCGGCATCAGGTTCGTGCTGAACATCACGCTCTTCGGCTCACATGCCATTCCTTCGAATCGAACGAATCCGACCGCGTGGTAGATGGTCCCCTTCTCAGCGTCCACGGTGTTCCAGGATTGCCGGAACGTCTTCAAGGCGCCCGGTTCCAGGCCCGCCATCTCCTGCCTGAGTTCATCAACGATGCCGCCTGCCTTCATGATTCTGAACACGCATTCGCCGGTAAGGTCCCGGGTGCCGGTGTTCTTGAAACCGAGGGTGAGCTGGACATTGTCCCCGACCTTGAACTGCCGGGGCTCGACCTTGAAGTCGGTAACCTCGCCTCGCGGATTGCCCAGACCGAATGATGCCCATTCGCGGTCAAGTTCGTTTCCGGCCGGGTCCTTGACTATGGCTCTGACCCAGTAGTCACCTGTGGGAAAACCTTGAGTGGGCCATTGTAGGGAAACCGAGTCGGTCTTTCCGAGCCGCTTCAAGATTTCTGCGGGCACATCTGCCACAGGTTCCTCAGTGACAGCTTTGTGGATGAACGCCGCGACCGTCACTTCCTGGGGTTCGCCCGAATTCTCGAGTTGCAGCGATATCGTGACGTTCTCTCCCGGGTCATAGAACGGCTTGTCCAGGCTGATGCCGCCGATGCCCACTGTTGTCTTGACATAACTGACCTCGAACTCGTACTCTTTGTAGAACCGGACCATGGTGGTCTTCGGGTCGTAGTAGAATGGATAGGCGACTATGGCCAGTGTGGCTGTACCGTCCTCGTTGTACCAGGCCGTCCATGAGTGGTCCTCCAGCGGATAGACACCTTCTTTGATCTTGCTCGGCTCAATCGCTGCTGTGTCGAAGTTGACAACCGGCAGTATCAGGCCTGAGTCGGTTTTCATGTCCGACCGCGCTTTCATTGTGACTGCCTGAATCCGGTATCCTTCGGGGTATTCGAGCTCCTTGACATAGCAGGGCACTTGAGGTCTGCCTTCTTCAACTTCCAGCATCTGTCCGCCCGGGATTGTCACATCATCCAGCTTCCCGATTCTGGACACCTCGTAGTCGGGAATGGTCAGCTTGACTGATGTCGGTGGACTGGCAGCCGAAGCCAGCCCAACCGCGACAGCAGAACATAGAACAAGGTCGCAAAGCCAGGACTTGCTCATCATGGGTTACCTCCAAACTTCGGGTCACCATAAAGGTTAAACGCAAATAAGAGACGACGGTCGAGAAGACTCTGGAAATGAGTGCTCTCCAGGTCGATCTTCCATTCGCGGAACACATCGCCGATTCTCTTGCCTTTGTTCCAGTACTGGAGGAGCCTGGGGTTGCGGATCTGGCGTCTGGGGTCGGCCGTGTTGATCATCACGGTTGCTCCCAGGTAGGCGCCGGCACCGTGCTTCAGGAACGCGCGGGAGATGCTGCTGCCCGGATACCTGCCGTTGGAACAGCCGAAGCCGACAACGATGGGACGGGTCTTCTTGGCGGTGATGTTCATGCCGCTCACGTCGCTTTTACCTATTATCGACATACTTCCGCCCGACCCGTGCCCACAGAAGATGACGAGGTCCCTTCCGGCAACTTTGTTCTTGACCACGTTAAGGCAGAGGGCTTTCGCCGCATTCCAGTCGGGCTGGTAGATATAGGCGCCGAAGTAGCCCCGCCGGTTATGCTCGACGATTTCCGCCCTGGCGCCGGCACCCAATACGCCGTTATGACCGAAGTTCCAGGGAACGCGGCGTGGCATTCCTTCGCTGTCGGTGAAGTACGAATCACTGGAATGAGTTGGATACTTGAAAGCAAACTCCGCTGGTACGGCAATCCGCCACAACCATGCCCCGAGCTGCTCAAGACTGTACTTACCCAGGCTGGAGTCCTTGTGTGCTCCTCCGGCAGCAACGCCTTTGTGTTTCAATGCCTTGTCCAGTATTCGGCCGTGCCACGTGAAGTACTCCATGTGCGCGCAGGTAGCGTTCGCCTGTTTGGGAGCACGGAGGTAATCAGCCCCCGCTTCCACGTCGATCGGAAAGACATCGTTGACCTTCTCATACCCGCTTATCAGAAGCGCGTGCGAACCGTCATTCTCGGCCACCCCGGAGAGGACCGCGAGACTCTGTTCGATGGGAATCGTGAGGTCCGCGGCATTCACTCCCATCATCCGACCGACTCTCAGGTCGGCCTTCCAGTCATAGTCGATATCCGAGTAGTAGTGGTCGCTCAGGTCTATCGGACGGTCAGGGACGACATTGATAGTGTACCAATGAGGAATTATGTCCCTGTCTCCAACCAGGAGGAGATAGCCGGATTGAGACCAGCCCGGACAGAGCCTGCTGTTCCATTTTCCTCCCGGAGCAATCAGGTGGTGGAAATCATAGTACGAACCCGGCGCGCTGTACCCCAGAATTCCTTGCTTGTACTTCGCCAGCCTCGCCATCCTCGCCAGCAGCTTATCAACGTCCTCCTGTCCGGACGCCCCGGGGTTCTGCTGATACAGCAATTGCGGAACCGTGGCAATCAGGTAGTCGGCACTCCGAAACGCTTCGTTGACTTCGGACCCGAACTCTTTTGCCAGACCGGGGTATTCCGCAGAGCGTTGCTCTCCTCCTGCCTGGTAAGTAATTCTCAGTTGTTTCCCGACCATGCGTTTGAACCGCCCTCCGGAGGGGTAGTGGTACAGGATCGGCACGACCGCGTAGCGCAGGGTCATTGTCTTTCCGGGTTCCAGGGTCCACGCTGAAAGGAATTCGACTTCGATGGTGCTGGTGCGACCCAAGTTGTCGTCGTAGACACGGCACGGTAGATACCCTATCCAGGGAACCATGGCCACGTCCTCGCACTGGACCCCGAGGTTGCTGTCGACCACTACGATGTTGTCGATGTCAACCAGACCCATGTTGGTGAGATTCAACGTGACATCATACCAGTTGTCGTGCCTCAGGACTTCTCGCGTCACCCTGAGGAGTGATATCCGCTTCATTTCCGCCCTGAACTTGCGCTTGAACCGCGAGAAACCCCGGCTCTCGCTGAGTACCGGCTGCAATCCCCGGTCGAAAACCGCCTTTACCTGCCAGGCGTATTTCTTTCCCTTGTCCAGCCGCCTGGCTCCTACCGGATACCGAAACACCGTGGTGGTGATACCGCTCCTGACAAACCTGGCCCGATTGGCCCGTAGAGCTTCCTCTCCGCTCTGACCAGGCAGGATTTCCACGACCCTGAGTTCATAGGTAACCGGGCCGGTGTGGTTGCCGGGCCGGGTCCAGGTGAAGGTCGGCCGTTCGAGCTCCAGGCTGTCGCCGTTCCGGGGCGCTACCAGCCTCGGCGGCGTGGGCTTCCGAGTTTTGGTGCGATTGGTGTCGCCGCCCAAGTCGGGCATCAGAGTGACACTATAGGTATAGTCTCCGTCCGGTATCCGGCCGGTACGGGTGTAAAACGCCTGGTATCCGGGTTTGTACCACGGGTCCTTGATTGAGATGTCTCGCAACCTTATCGTCCTCCTGCCCGGAGACAGGTCGAACTTGTTCGAGTTGGCCTTGAAAACAAGCCCTTGCCGGGCTTCATGCACTTCGCCGTGC
>JAUWNN010000156.1 GCA_030612625.1 Caldifarciminota bacterium | reverse complement strand
CGGGAGATTGAGCCGTGGTTCAGGAGGCGATGGCTGTCCGAGCGAGGGCTGCAGGATTACTACAAGCAGATGAGCTGGAAGCCTGATTCGCAAGGCATAAGATGTATTGGTCGCTGGAGCTATGGGCCTTCAGTCAAAGTGTCTTTGCGGGTTACGCCGGATGATACCATTGTCTGCCTTGCCCGAGGTTCTGGTGCCAGCCTGATTCGATTCCGCTCCCGAGACAGCCTGGAACTGCAGTTTCTCTCAGACATCAACTGTTACGGCATTGTCAAACGGGCGATCATCAGGGACACGCTGGTCTTCTGCGGTATGTCTCAAGGCGGAACCGGAATTGAGATTCACGGTGTAACGGACCTCGGCGCGCCGCACTTGCTGTCGTACGTTCACCTACCGCCAATCATGGACATCGCGGTGCAGGATACGTTTCTCTATGCGATAGGCTATCAGCAGGATTCCCTGCGCATCTTCAACGTTGCCGATCCACGCAACCCGGTGCAGGTTGGAGCCTGTGCGGACTCTGGATTCCCGATGTGTATCGCCGGCGACAACTGCTACCTGTCCGGACAGCACGGGCTGAACATCATCAACGTCAGCGACCCTGAGAACCCAAGCCGCGCTGGCCGCATCGGCGGCTTCGAGGTGTTGTCGGTGGTAGTGCGCGATACGCTCTGTTTCTTCGGGACGGCGACAAACGGACTGCGGGTCTACAATGTCAGGAATCCGGCCAGCCCGATACCGATCGGGTCACTTGGCGGCATCCAACCCCCTGACATCTACCTGCCACCGACCTGTGACACGGTGCTCTACACACCCAAGTTCGATATCATCAACATCACGGACCCGGGCAACCCGAGACTCATCGGCCACGTCGAAGCACCGGGCTGGGACTACGGTGTTCGGGCAGTGCCCGCGCTCAACTACGCGCTGGTTGCGGACTACTTCGAGGGTCTTGTGGCGATCGACATCACGAGCCCTTCGACACCGCGAATCGACACGATGTTGTACGCAGCCGACATGGTCCAAGATATCCACATCGACAACGACAAGGCGTACCTCGCGTCGCACCATGCCGGGCTGCAGAGTCTTGATGGTTCATCGCCGGAACTACCTAGCTTCTCGGGCAGCTACGAGACGGTTGGAACGAGGCCGCGCATGCACGCGGCGATTGCGCGCGATTCCTTCGCTTATGTGGGTTGGCCTAGGCCTCGGCTCCTATCAATAGACGTGAGCGAGCCGACGCAACCTATTCGTGCTGGTGGCTGTGAGGGTATGTTTGGGTATCCCGAAGATATGGTCCTGCGTGATTCTTTTGTCTTTATAGCTGAAAACAGACGGTTTCAGGTAGTGAACGTTGCCCGGCCGCGCGAGCCGGAACTGGTGGGGAGTTGCGAGTTGCCAGACGACGCCGCGGGTATGTGCTTGCGGGATACGTTGGCCTATGTAGCCTACTGGCCCATTTCGATCATCAACGTGACAGACCCCGAGAATCCCCGCATCGTCAGTTCCATATGGCGAGGTGCCACAAACGTCTTCGTGAAGGAAACGCTGGCCTACGTTGCCGGAGGACGGGGTCTTTTCACCTACAGTGTTGCCGACCCGCGGAACCCCTACGAGATAGACTCAACCGGGTTTGGGAGCTACGTCTTTGACGTCGTGATTGTGGACACCCTGGCCTATGTGGGCTGCCGGGATATGCTGCGGCTGCTCAGCGTCGCTGACCCGCGCAATCCCAGAGTCATTGGGTATCACAGCCTGCCGAACTACGCTTGGCGACTGACCTGTGATGTTCCTTACGTCTACGCAGCATGTGCAGGAGCCGGCATCTGTATCTTTGAAACCACCCAGGTTGGCATTTCCGAGGAGAGCGTCATACCAGAGCGGAGCCGGAGTAGATTCATAGCTATTCCAAATCCAACGGCCGGTCGTGTCAGGCTTGTGGCCGGCAATTCCGATTGGACACAGCTGAACATAACAGTCCGAGACGTCTTGGGCTGTGAGGTCAAACGAGTCCGGCCGACAGACAGGAATGGACGAACCGTAGAGTTGTCTCTTGCTGACCTACCGGCAGGACTGTATTTCCTGGAGTTGGTGTCCAGCAAACAGACGAAGGTAGTAGAGGTAGTAAAGGTTATTAAGCAATAGGAGGAAGCAATGAGAGCTTGTAAAGCAATCACGGTTCTGCTGGTTGTAGCAGGACTATCAACCGCTTATGGTCTGCTCAAGGCGTATGAAGTCGAACCCGTCAAAGCTCAGTGGTCTGGATGGACCGATACAATGCCGCCGAACAACCGTGTTTCCCAGACTGTGACTTGTTGCTGGGACTCGACTGTCTATGTCGAACTGTTTACGGGGCAGGGTAGCGGCGAGGAATATCAAGTCGATATGCTGACTTACCCTGGCGGGTTCCCGGTCGCGGAGGGATACAGAACTGACCCACGCAGCTACGTTTGGGTTCACTTCGACTTGAACACAACTTACCCCGAGTCCATCATCCGCGGGCGGAAGTACGAGATCCGTTTCACCCGTGCCGGGCAGGCGCGACTGAACTATTATTTTCAGCACGGTGACCCATACCCATACGGAAAACTGAGGCTGGGAGGATACGAGCAGACCGACCAAGACCTCTGCATGCGGGTGTACGCGAAAGCCGGGGTGGATGGGATATTCGCAGTGCAGTCGGTGATTGGTTGGAAGTGGGGTAGCACGGAACCGTTCGACATGGAAAACTGGCCCTACTGCATCGAACGAGAGGATGAAGTCGGCGTTCAGTACGACAAGCTCGGTTACGGGTTCTGGAGCATCGTGCAGCCTGTCCGGGATTCGTGGCGTTGGTGGTGGATGGATAGCCTCGTAGGGCTTTTCGCACGCAGTGGAGTGCAGCCTACAATGAGTCTCTGCAGGTCCGCAACCGATTGGTCGTATGGCACGGTCTCTTGGAAGCATGGGGTTGTAAAGAACCTCTATTTCGGTGTTATGGATTCGAACAACTACCTCGCCAGGTACGTGTACGAAATGGTGTACCGGTATGGCCCGCGAGGGCAATACTGGCAAGAGCATAATGTGCCCTACAAACCCCTTATGCTCTACGAATGTGCATCGGAACCGGCGGTCGCTGCCTTCCAAAGCGCAAACTCCGACCCAAGGTACCACTGGAAAGGATACTGGATGTATGAGCCGGATTCTGGATGGTTATGGATAACCGACGCCGCGTATCGGAGAATATATGATGAGTGGAGGGATAGATATCCGAACGAAACGTTCCCGTGGGCAAATCGCAGGAAGGGCAGTTTTCTCGAAGTGTACTCCCGGTATGTCATCGTTGTGGACTCGGCTGTGAAATGGGCGGCATCAGAGCTTTGGGTTCCAGAGGAGTCAATTCCGAGAATTGCAGGGTATTGTGTCTGTCCGAGTCAGGAGAATAGCGAGGGATACTCGCCTTCCGAGTGGCTTGAAGGCTACGAAGAGTACGGAGTGGATGAGTTCTTTGATGTTGCGTCCTATCACTCCTATCACGATGTCCCCGAGGATTACGAACCAGATTTGAACGGCCTGAGGTACGAGTTCAATGATATTGGCTTTGAACCAAGGACTTTCTGGCACACCGAGGCAGGCTGGCCCACTGTGGCGTCCACACGGGAAGGGCTTGACCTCGCCGATACCCTGAAGGCTATCCGACTCGTAGAATCGTATGCTTTGATGCAGGCTGCCAATGCTCTTCCTGCGTATTCTCTGGAGCAACTGACTTGGTTCGTGTTTACCGCACGGTATCTACGGGATGGCCAGAGCAACAACTGGTGGCATAGGTGGGGCATAACGGACTCGACACCTGGCGCGAGCGGCTTCAGGATGTTCAAGCCGGCCTATGCGTACCAGCAGTGGAGGAACTTGTCACAAGACGCCTCTTTCGAAGAAAGGCTGCCGTCAGTGAACCCACAGGACCCGGTGCAGATTCTCCAGTACGAAGACGGTGAAGGTCGGAAGATGTGGATTTCTTGGAGACAACTGGAATTCCCGACTACTGATGAGCCAATTAGGATTCCGGCGTGTTCGCCAGTGGTGGATACGTTCCGGTCAGCTTATGACGCGAATCCCGGAAGTGGACCAGCGTCGTGCGAACAAGACGGGTGGCTGGAACTCACCGTGAATCACAGACCAATCATAGTGGTCGAGCAACCGGAAGTCAGCCGGCCGGATTTGGTGGTTGACAGCGTGGTTCTCGTGCCTGAGCACCCGTTCGTAGGCGGGCCTTTGACGATCAAGACCTGGGTCAGGAATCACGGAAACAGGGCGACGCCAGGATATATGGCTCCTGATTCGGTCGATGAAGAGAATCCGACAAGGGTCTCTTTCTACTGCAATGAAGAACCCATTGGCGAGGCGATCAGGAGCAGGAGCATCGGTGTCGGCGAGACCGCGGTTCTCGAGTTCTTCTGGCCGGGAGTGCCTCCACATCAAGCGGGTCCGGCTCTTTTCTATGCTGTAGCCAATCAAGACCAGGAATACGTCGAGCTGGATATGGGTGACAATGCCGGGTATGCATATGCGTTCGTTGAGGAGGAGATACCAGAGGCTGCGCTGGATGTGATAGTGCCGCCCGGTGGTTCGAATGTGTCTCGCGTGCTGCTCATGATGATGCCCGGAGAAATCCCTCCCGATTCGGTAATGTTGTGCCAAGAGTATTATGGGTTGAATGATTCCTTGCAGGGACAGGATTCAACAGCTTGGTTTGAGTTCGTTGCGGACACTTCCTCGGAGTCCTGGTGCGGCCAGGATACTTGCTGGCAGTTTCTGTTCGGAGAAGGCGAATACAAATTCTGGATGTATTGCATGGACAGCTCTGGCGGAATCACTTCCTATTCCTACATGGGTCATTCTGAAGAGGACGACTCGGTAGTGGTGTTCGACACCACGCCGCCGTATGGCAGTATAGTTATCAATTCCGGGGACCGTTTCACGAACGAACCCTGGTGCATGATTACGTCAGACGTTTCTGATACGCTGGCCGGGGTGATGGAGATGCGGTTCGCGAACCGGTATCCGTCGAACCTGCTTGCGAATTCCTGGTTCGACCCTGGAGACGGCGTGTGGGAGTTCTCCGGTCCAGTTGGTTACGACAACCTGGGCATGGTGGAGATGGATGTGAATCCTGGTCAGGAAGGTCTTGTCCGGCAGTTTGTGCCTAGGGACAGCATCTGGCCGCACATGGGCCCTGAGAGCTGGATGTGCCTGAGCATGGATATGCTGATGCGGGTGCATGACACAACTTGGGCCGATGTGTGGTGGTGGCGATTCGGATACTGGTACACTAACATTGACACGGCGGTGACCGATACTCTGTGGGAATGGTTCCAAGAGATGCCTTTCGGCCCTGGTCTGTGGTCAGCGGTGGGTCAATGTAATCTCATGACCGACTTTCCGATGCCAGAGCCGTGTCCAGACTCAATTTGGGACTGGCAGGGCGGATTGGTGGAAGTGAGACTGTGCGGTGCACCCGAGGCCCAGGGCAAGGTCTGGTTTGACAATATGAAGCTGGAGCCTTTCGGGCCGTGGCAAGAGTATTCCGGGTGGATGCCATACGACACGCTGGCCGGTTGGGAACTCTTTGGTGACAACGGCTGGCGGCCGGTATATGCGGTCTATAAGGATGAGGCCGGGGTAGAGAACACGGTTCCTCTGGTAGACTCCATTATTCTGGACATGGACTGGCCCGATGTGTTTATTGACTTGCCTTGGGGCTGCTATGTGAACGGGATGGTAGATATTCCCGGCTGGGCTTATGACCCAATCATTGTTGAAGGGGATACCTTCTTCGAGTGGCGGAGAATGTGCTACCGGCACATGGATTCGACTGAATGGGCACCTGTTGACCCGGATTCGGTGTCCTACGAACCGGCATATCCGGACTGGGAAAGCCCATGCACTCCCGCGGTTCATCTGGGATACTGGAACACAGAGTCTCTGCCGAGTGGTGAATACTGGCTGAAGCTCGTGGCAAAGGATTCGGCCGGGAATGAGTCCGAGTTTGAGACCTGGGTTGTGGTTTTGCATGTCAGTGTCTTCGAAATCTGTTGTGATGGGCCTGATGGCGGTGGCGAGGCCATCGGTCCGGGTAGTGTGTTTGTCGGGTCAAGGACCGGCAATGTGCTCCATCTGAGTGAGGGCCTGGATTCACTTGGTGCTTTCGCAGTTGCAGATTCGGGCCGGGCTGCGCATGTCACGGCTCTGCTGAGCCTTGGTCAGGACAGCCTGCTGGTAGCCGATGCTCGTGGAAAAGGACTCCTCAAGATGAACAAGCAGGGTCGGAACAGGAAGCCGCTGATTCCTGGTCTTGGCCTGGTATCCGGCTTGTGCCGGGATGGGGCCGGCAACATCTGGGTGTGCGACAAAGGAAGAAGCCTTGTCGCCAAGTTCCGTAGAGACGGCTCATTGGGGTTCACAAGAGGAGGGCCGGGCAGTGATTCTGTGAGCCGGTTGAAGAACCCTGAAGCGATTGTGGCGTCTGGCAAGCACATCTATGTGGCAGACTACAGAAACGACCGGGTTGCGGTCTGGGACACGAGCGGCGAATATGTCACAAGCATTACCGGAGACTTCAAGAGTCCTCAGGCCCTTGGAGTGACTGATTCAGGCCAGGTTTATCTGCTGGACCAGAGGGCTGGTGCAATCGTTGGCCTGAATAAACTGGGCAAGCCTTTCTTCAGAATCCAGCCGGACAATTCCGCACCGCTCAGGTGCCTGTGTCTGAGCACAGACCAGCACCATCTGTTCACGCTCAGACCTAAGACCAATCAGGTGGTCAAATACCGGATTAGGAGCGATGACAGCCTGCCGGGCGGTGGGGGCCAGTCAGGCGGTAGGGTGCATTTGCCCAAGCGGTTTGTGCTGTATCAGCCGTATCCGAACCCGAGCCGGCAGAAGTTCCACATAAGGTATGGAGTGCCGAAGACCGCAAGAGTCGCAATCAGAGTGTATGACATCTGCGGCCGGACATGCCGGACTCTGGTGAACCAGGAACAGAAACCGGGCTTTTACAGCCTTGTCTGGAACCGGAAGGACGACAAAGGCAGAGAAGCGGCAGCCGGAATCTATTTCTGCCGGCTTGAGACGCCCGGATTCCGGGAGCAGAAGAAGCTGGTGCTGGTGAAGTAGCAGGCTCGGTGTTGAGTGGGTCGCCTGCTTCTGGCGGACGGCCTGGTCATTCTGTAAAGGTCAGAACTCCCGGCTTTCGGGTTTTCGGGAATGAGCATATGCTCAGAACAGGGCTGTAAGTGACGTAATATCATGGGGGGGGGTGGGTATCCCAGGGGCCGTTTAGGGGAGCGTTTGCCTGGGTCTTTGTTTCAGCCTTTGTGCGGGCCTTTGTCTCGGGCTTTGTCTGGGTCTTCGTGTTGGCCTTTGTCCTGGTCTTTGTGTCAGTCTTTGTGCGGGCCTTTGTCTCGGTCTA
>JAUWNN010000023.1 GCA_030612625.1 Caldifarciminota bacterium | reverse complement strand
TATTCACGAGCAACTCTGGGCACCCCTCCCTCAGAAACCAGGCTTGCCTGTCGCGCCCAGTGCCCAGGACATGCTCTACTGGTGGCTCGGAGAGGATGCGTTGCACGGCGAAGCTTTCGTCAGGTTCCAACTGCCGGACTTCACGGCGCGAATAGCCCAGGTCAAACTGGGACGGAACGGATTCGCACTCGACATCGAGACCGGAACAGCATCACCGCCTGAACTGCTTGTGAAACACTGCGTGCAGTACGGATTGAGTCAGCTCGATACCGGAGACCTCGATGTCGGGACTGACCAAAGGTGCGTCGTCCCGTTCCAAGGTAGCGCCAGAAAGGTCTACATCGTTCTCACCGACAAGAGGGAATCCGGGAAACGGTTCGACTACCGCAGCTACGACTTCCAGGCGTGGGACCGCGCCGGGCTGGACTACGTCGCGGACGAGGATGATGTCGAAAGCAGAATCCAGCGGGGCGAAAACGAGACTACCGAGTTCAAGCTGACGGTAGAGGAAAAGCACAAGAAGGAGCTACTTGAGACGCTCTGCTCTTTCTCGAATTCGATGGGAGGTGTGGTACTCCTAGGCGTGGATGACAAGGGCAACGTCCGGGGGATTCCCGCTCAGAGCGTCGAGACCCTGAAGGACAGAATCCGGAAATCGGTCCGGCAGTGGCTGGAGCCAGTGCCCGCCTTCCGCATGCAAGCAATGCAAATACGCGACGAGTCCATACTGGTCCTTGTCGTCCCGAGAGGCACCTCGACTCCGTACGTCTACCGAGACCACGGCTGCTATGTCCGCGCCGGCAGCACGGACAGAATCGCCAACAGAGATGAACTGGTGGCGTTGACCTCGAGGCCGTTCTGATCTGATGATGTTGATCATACCTTCTACCCAATGCGATCCGCGACTCTCGTAGACGCCACTGACCTTGTGCGCTGGGCGGACCGGCGCGACGCACAGGATACACTGCCTCGGCTGGTCCGACGGCTGGTTTTTGTAACCGTCGAGCGAGTCCTCCGTGCGGAGTTCCGGGCAGGCGAGGGCGTCCAGCTCGGGGGCTGGGATGGCTTGGTCGCCGTAGAACACGGGAATGCCTTCGTGCCCGACGGCACTTCGGCTTGGGAACTAGGGACGGGCAAGAACATCAAAGCCAAGGCCGACCACGACTACAAAGAACGCACCAAGAAGCCACATGGAGTCAACCAAGCCGAGACTACTTTTGTGTTTGTTACACCCAGACGCTGGACTGGCGGCAAGGACAAATGGGCGACCCAGCGCCGGCAAGAAGGCAAATGGGCAGACGTGCGCGCGCTCGACGCGGATGACTTGGAAACATGGCTGGAGACGGCACCCCCGGTACACACGTGGCTCTCGCTCCTGCTCGGCAAGCATCCCGAAGGCGCGATTGACCTCGACAGCTACTGGGCCGACTGGTCATACGTAACTCAGCCACCCACCTCTCCTGAGTTCGTTCTTTCGGGACGTGCCGGGACCGCAAAGAGCATTGTCCAGTGGCTAAAAGGAACGGCTCCATCTCTGATTCTGCGTGGCGAGTCGCGTGACGAAGCTCTCGCCATCTTCGCCGCTGCAGTCCAGCAGCTACCTGACGAGGAACGCGAAAGCGTAGTCGCACGGAGCGCCGTCGTCAGCAAGGCGGCTGCCTGGGACCAGATGGTCGCAACGGACAAGCCGCTTGTCCTGATTCCGAGGTTCGACGTCGCCGAGGCCGTATCACGCGCCACACGTTCCGGACACCGGGTCGTTGTGACGCTCGGGCGGGCAGACAGCACATCCGAACATGCGATAGTCGTACCTAGGCTGTCTACTGCGGATGCCGCGAAGGCTCTCGAGGCAGCCGGCATCCCTGAAGAGAAAGCAAGCGGTCTGGCCGCGCTGGCTCGCCGCAGCCTCACCTCCTATCGCCGCAGACTCGCAACGAATCCAGCGCTTCAGCAACCGCAATGGGCGTGCCCTGCCGAGGGACCACGGCTACTACCAGCCCTTCTCGCAGGCGCTTGGAATGGGGTGAACGATGCAGACCGACAGGTGCTTGCGGCGCTGGCAAACGAGCAGTACGACCACCTGCAACAGACCTTGGTGCGGTGGGCGAACGAGGAGGATCCGCCCGTGCGCAAGGTGGGCAACGCTTGGTGTGTCGCGTCGAAGGAAGATGCGTGGTCGCTACTGTCGCGCTATCTGTCGTCCGACAACCTCGAGCGCTTCGAGGCAACAGCACTCAACATCCTCGGCGCGCCGGACCCGGCCCTCGAAATGCCGGAGGACGAAAGGTGGCTGGCAGGTATCAAAGGGCAGGTCCCGAAGCACTCCGAGTTGCTCCGCAAAGGATTCGCTGATGCACTTGCAATGATAGGGGCGCGCGGTGGTGAAGTCCCCGTGGCGACAGGGACTACTGCCGGTGACTACGCCAAACTCATTGTGAGACGGCTCTTAGGACTGGCGAACGCCGACTGGAAAGTCTGGGCCTCGCTTTCGAGTTCGCTTCCGCTCCTCGCGGAAGCAGCACCAGACAGCTTCCTTGGAGCAGTAGACGCCGGACTCAGTGGAGAGCACCCTGTACTGCTCAAACTCTTCACAGACAAGGAACTTGGCCCCTTGGGTCCCTCCTCGCCGCACACAGGACTGCTGTGGGCACTCGAGACTCTGGCATGGAGCCCAGAGTACTTGGGGCGCGCAGCGCTATGTCTAGCCAAGCTCGCGCGGCTCGACCCGGGTGGGAAACTCGGCAACCGACCGCAGAGCAGCCTGCGTCACATCTTCCTGCCGTGGCTCCCACAGACATCCGCCAACTTGGTTCAGCGTCTCGTCGTGCTCGACTTGATGCGAAAACGCGAACCTATCGTGGGGTGGCGGCTCATGCACCAGCTTCTGCCACAACGCCACGGTATTGGCGAACACACCCCGACCCCGCGCTGGCACGACTGGGCGCCGGACGCCATGAGGCGACGCTCCCAAACCGAATACCTCCACGCCGTTAAGGAAATCACTGCGCGTATGCTCGACGACGTAAACAAGCACGGAAACCGCTGGCAGGACCTAATAGACGCACTGGATAGGCTGCCGCCGGAGCAGCACCAATCTGTCGTCAGGCGGCTCGAGGCCTTGGACCCCGCCGGACTCAATCCGAACGATCGCGCCGCCATCTGGAGCTCCTTAAGACAATTGCTCTCAGTGCACCGGTCTTTCCCCGACGCAGACTGGGTCCTGCGCCGGGACCAGCTCGACCGGCTCGGTGAGATCTACGGGAGATTCGAGCCCCAAAATGCACTCAGCCGCTATGGATGGCTCTTCGGCGATGTCTCTGCGTTACCTGATGGACATCGTGCAGACAGTAATGGATTGGTGGAGGTCGAGAAGGCTCAACTGGAAGCCATCACCGCTTTCTATAAGGACGGTGGGCTCGTCGGCGTGCTGGAGATAGCGGACAATGTCGGGCGCCCAGGCGTGCTCGGCGCTGTCCTTGGTCAAAGCGGCCTCGCGGCAGACAAGGAAGATACGTTTCTACACGAGAATCTTGCTTCAGATGCACCCAAGCTGGCGCTGTTCGCTCAGGGATACGCAACTGCTTGTGTGAACAGCGGTGGCCGCGAGTGGGTTGAAGCGAAGCTCAGTGGAGCAGCGCGCGAATGGACGCCCGCGCAACGGGCCAAACTGCTGGTGTGTCTTCCGTGTGACCAGCGCACTTGGGAACTGGCCAAAGGCCAAGGCCCCGAGACGGAACGTGAGTATTGGCAACTCGTCCGTCCCTTCGAAGCTCGTGGCACGGAAGTCGAGCATGCCGCACGGAAATTCCTGGAACACGGACGGCCATACGCGGCCTTCGAGGCGTTGGCGGGACAGGCGATGCTCAAGCGACCGCTGTCGGCTGGCCTGGCCGCAGAGACGCTTGAACAGGTCCTCAAGGCATGGGATTCTGACCGGATACCGAATTCCTTCTCCTACATGCTTTCGCATCTCCTGAATGTTTTGTCTGCCTCCTCGGATATCGACGAGTCACGTGTCGCGAGACTTGAGTGGGCTTACCTTCCGGTTATGGGACACCACGGTCGTCCGCCCAAGCTACTCCACCGCGAGTTATCGAGGAAACCCGAGTTCTTCGTTGATCTCGTGTGCTGGGCATTCAAGGCAGAGGACGAACCGCCACGCGACTTATCCGACGAAGATTTGGCACGGGGACATCTTACGCACGAGCTACTGCAATCCTGGCGTGCTGTGCCCGGTACTTCTGATGACACGGAAATTGACCCCAAGGCCCTCTTGGACTGGGTCAGTCGGGCACGCACCGGATTGGCCGAGAAGAGACGCGGGCCAATCGGCGACGAACAGATTGGAGAGGTCTTAAGCGGCTCACCGCATGGCTCCGATGGCGCCTGGCCGCATCCTGCAGTGCGTGATGTGGTCGAGACCGTCAGAAGCACTGACATGGAGCGCGGTCTTGAAGTAGGACTCTACAACAGCCGTGGCGTGGTGATGAAAGACCCTGCTGAAGGAGGCAAACAGGAGAAGGAACTCGCCGCGAGATACGACGGGTACGCGGCCACGGTCAGCAACCGCTGGCCCAGGACCGCAGCAATGCTCCGTCGAATCGCAGACACATACAACCGAGAGGCTCTAGGCGCAGACCAGAACACTGAGCTCCAAGAGGACTTGAATCGATAAACAGCTTGGAACGCCTACTGCAAGGGATTATCGGGGACATAATACCATTTACACACCTTAGATTCCGGCGTAGTCCGCTGACCGCCATCCGAAGGGCTGAAGGCGGAATGCAAAAGGCAGAAGAGGCAAAGTGCAAAAGGCAAAATGGCGGAAGATTGCCACGTCGCTTCGCTCCTCGCAATGACAGAAAGGGCTGACCGCTATCCGAAAGGATGAAGGCTGAAGGATGAGATGAGCCGGATATGGAGCAGAGAACGAAACGCCCACCGCTGACCACTAGCCGTAGTCCGTTGACGGCTCACGGCCAATGGCTGACCGCCGGGCAAAGCGACGAACCCAGATGCCTGAGCGAGTTGAGGAGCAAGGAACTCGACAAAGAACCGGGCAAAGCATCGGGCAAAGGGATTGGGAAAGGAATCGGAGAAGCGCGGGTGGAAGGACGTGGGAAAGAGCCGGGCATAGGTCCTGGAAAAGGGCCGGGCAAGGCCCAGGCAGAAGGCTGGAGCAAAGGACCGAACAGAGGCTCGGCCAAAGGCCTGAGCAATGGGCCGGACAATGGGAATGGCAAAGGGATTGGTAAAGCGACCGGGAAATGGGTTGGAAAAGGCCGGAGGAAATAGCGAAGCAGAGCGTCTGGCAAACGACCTGTTAAGGCACCTGGAAAACGGCCTAGGAAACGACCCCTGGGTATGGGTTTTTCAGGGCCGTAAACGCAGGTTAAGTCATAACTTTGCCTTATACTTAGGGTTCTGAACCGGTTATCGGCGGTCCAGCCTTCGGCTTGACCTATTGCTTACGATATCGTAAGCTTCTTAGTGAGGAAATCCTGGTATGGAAAGTCTTGAACGCGGTTTCGAATTCACCCCTGAGCTTGGCGAAAGGCTCAGGGGATTGCGGCTGCAAGCCGGTCTGAGCCAGAACGCAGTGGCTCGCATGATGGGCCGGCTCGGTCGCAAATCGTCCACCCTTATTTCCCGGCTTGAGTCAGGCAAGAACAGGTGTCCAACCCTCGGCCTGATTGCCGACTTTCTCAAGGCGTGCGGAGCAACGTTCTCTGATATCAGCGACGTTCTCGACCAGTACACAATCGGGTCTCCGGTTGCCGGCAAGCGGAAACGCAAGCGTAAGCCGAAGACCCGGGAGGAGCGGATTGAGCAGGTGAAGCGGTATGGAGCTTCGCTCCGAAGGAAGAAGCGGCTTGAGGACCGGCTGTTCGAGCTGCTCATGGACAAAGAACTGCCCGAAGGAACTGAGGTGAAGAAGCGAATAGCCGAGTTCGGCAGGAACTGCTTCCGGGCGAGGGAGCGGACGCGACGGACCGCACAGGAGGAACGCGGAAAACTGCTGGCCCGGCAGGGCATCGGCAAATCAGAAGCGGACAGAATCGAACAGGCGATGGCCGAGCTGTTTCAGCAGATGGATGAATCGGGCGAACTGGACCGGAATTCTGTTGTTGATGCGGCCGGGGTTGTTGATGGCAGAGTGAAGCTGCCGAACGTGAAAAAGGCCGAGCGCAGGGTGAATGAGCAGTACCTGTACAAGCTCGGCTGGCGCAGGATGGCGCGATATTACCTGATGCTGCGGATTCAGAACGAGATGCGGGACAAGGTCAAGGAGATGGGAGTTGAGGATGTCAGACCTTACCTCGGGCTGGTGCCGTCAATCTTCAGTATCGCGGCCGAAACCGAGCCTAGCGCAGACAAGCGGAACAAATGGGTTGAGGAACAGATTGCCCGGGCCCGGCATAAGGAGAGTGTCCGGCAGCTCATCGAGCTGGTATTCGAGCGTTACGAGGAACTGAAAGGCACCATCCCGCCCCGGCCTGAAGACTGGCCTGGAATCGCTTCACCCCCGCCCAAGCAGTGGTGCTTTCCTTCATCTAACAGCCGGAAGTAGAAACAGCCCTGGGGTCAAGGCACCAGGCAATTCTTTTCTTGCCAACGCCCTTTTCTTCAGCATAATCGCTGTGGGTATGACAAGTACACAGCTTGTAGAAATCCGGGGCTTGTTCCCGGTAACGAACAGCTACATCTACTTCAGTCATGCCTCGGCCGGGCCGTTGCCAATGACCGCGGTCCAGGCGATGGCTGAATTTGGCCGAAGGCGCTCGACCGAAGGCGATGTTCCCTGGTCTGAGGCTGACGTCGTAGTCGAAGAAACGAGGAAAATGGCGGCAGACCTGATGGTCGTGAATCCAACTGAAGTCGCGTTCACCGATAACACCTCTTCCGGAATCGTCCTGGCGATCGGCTCGATTGACTGGCACTCCGGCGACAATGTCGTTCTAATGAAAGACTCGTTTCCCGCGGTTACTTATCCTTTTCACTATCTGCTTCCTGACGTGGAGAAGCGGTGGGTGACAAGCAGCGAACTGGTACAAGACCCGGACTCCGTTTCCCGTCTGGTTGACGAGCACACCCGGTGCGTAGTGCTGTCCTGGGTGCACTTTCTGTCCGGGGCCAGATTTGACATCAAGTCAATCGCCCGCTTCTGCCGGGACCGAAACGTCTTCTTTGTTGTGGACGCGATTCAGGGCCTGGGTGCGGTTGAAGAAGACTTCAGCCAGGTCGGCGCAGACTTCGTGGTTGCCGGTGCCGCGAAATGGCTGCTCGGGCCCCAGGGCATTGCTGTCGTCTGTATCAACTCCAGAACCCTGCCCAGACTGCAACCGCATAATCTCGGCTGGCTCTCGGCCCGGTGGGAAGGTTTCACTGACGTCTTCACCATGAAACCACCCAAAACCGATGCCAGCCGGTACGAAAAAGGAACCAAGAACTATCTCGGTATCTACGGTCTACAGGAAAGCCTGAAACTGTTGCTTGGCGTCGGAATGCCTGATGTCGAAGCACGTGTCCGCCGCCTCACCAATCTGCTCAGGTCAGAACTGACCAAAGCCAGTTTCGAGATTATGACTCCTGTTAAACCGGAGCAGAACGCCGGCATCATCACCTGTCGCAAGCCCGGAACCAAAAGTTCAGCACTTCACCAGAAGCTGACCCAGAAGAAGATGGTTTGTGCTCTGCGGGAAAACTGGCTGCGAATCTCACCCCATTTCTACAACACCGAAGAAGAAGTCAGCAGGTTTCTTGAAGTTCTTGTGGGCTAGTTCCGACCCAGCGTGTGGGAGGGACATCCTTGTCCCGATTCTGTCGCGGCTGGGCTCTGCGCCCGTCGGAAGACCGACCGCTACGCGAGCGCAGGTGCCATCAGATGGCTCAAGCCGCTCCCACTAAGTCACCCTCAGCTTGATGCCCCGCTTCTTGAGCTCGGCAATGAAGATGCCGGTCGGGAGAACCCGTTCACCCGGCAACACACCTTTTCCCTTTGCCTGTCCCCGACCCAGCATCAGGCCGACAATCGCAGCCGGAAAACCGGTCATTCGCATCATTGCGGTCAGGCCGGTCCCCTTGTCCGCATAGTCAACCAACTGGTAGCGAACAGCTTCTCGTTTCTGATTCCTGGTCCCCTTCAACTCAACCCGGAGCAGAACAACATCGTCCTTTCCAAACCCGAGTTTCTGCTCCAGCAATCGGACCAGCAGGCTGCGCGGGACAACCTGACATCCATCCACATCCAATGACTTCTGGCCACAGAGCCCGAGGTCGAACAGCAGCTTGAACTGGTCGCAATGCCCTGGATAGCGGATGGTCTTGTAATCCAGTGTCTTCACTTTACCTCTAAATGTGTAAGGCAAGGTTGAGGACCCGCCTGAAGTATTGAAAGCCTCCAGCCTGCCGAATGGCCTGGGAAACCTGATCTCTTCAACATCAGCCAGCGGCTCAACCCGCCTGAGCCGGCCGTTACGCAGAACCAGGCACTTCTCCGAATACTCGTTGAGGAGACCATGTGCCGAGAAAACAAGCCGGTAGTTAAGGGGAGGTTTCGGGTTTCCGGGCAATCCACCGACCCGGATATGTATCTCATCAGTCCGGTCCAAGCGGCTGAACCCATCTGCTACCAGGATACTGACCATCCCGGGTGCCAGTCCGCAGTCCGGCACGACCGTGATGCCTGCTGTTTTGGCCCTGGCATTCATGGCAAGCTGCTTCTTGACCACATCGTTGTTCCCGCCCAGGTCGCAGAAACCGGTCCGGGTCGCAATGGCAACCTTTGTAAGCCTGAGATTCAGGAAATAGGGCACACAACTGACTGCAACATCACACGGCCTCATCAGTTGGGCAATCGTCCTGTGGTCAGTAACATCGGCTCTGAATGTCGCAAGCTTCGGGCTGCCCAGCCATTGCTTCAGACCGCGCAACCGTTTCCTGTCAATATCTGCAACCCGGATTTCTCCGACATCATCGGCCCTGGCCAGGTCGTAAGCGACCGCGCGGGCCATCATTCCTGCGCCCAGAACCAGCACCCTCACTTGTCCTTCCTTTCAGGCAGCCAGCCGTCGCTCTCAAATATCCCCTTGAACGGTTTGATGATCTCCTCAAGCTCATCAGCCAGCCGAATGACTCTGGTATACGCGAACGGCCTTTTCTTGGGCCCGAGGAAAGAAGGCAGCGAATAGCGGCCCGTCAGCTTGAGCACGACCGTGTCCTCCAGAATGTCTGGCAGGGCCGAAAGCAGGTCTGCCAGGCTGAGCAGAAAGACAAACTGGAACTCAGCGCTTGTCGTATCCTGAGCTTCGATGTGAACCGGACTCCTTCTCCTGCCCCGGGCGACCGTGTCCGTGGTCAGCAGTATTGAATAGCACAGGTCTTCGATGTCAACAGAGAAACCGTTCGGGTTGGTTATCTTCAGTTCTACTGTTCCGCGTTCCATTTCCTCGATTGAGATACGGCTGAACTCCACTTCCACCGGCCTGAGCCTGGGCGTGCAACCGGCCGGCAACAACGCCAGGCCGGCTGCCAGGACACCGGCAATTCCTACGACCGCTTTCTTTTCCATGGTTGGGTATATCTACTATCACCCAAGAGTCAAGTAATGAGTCCGAAAACCGATATAGGATTGGCCACGAAAGCACGAAATCCACGAAACAGAAGTAACCGCAGATGAATACCGATGAACGCAGATTCCTTTCCGGACCCTATCTGCGCAATCTGCGTAATCTGCGGTTCAGCCGTTTCCGGTCTTCGTGGCTCGATTTCGGTCCTTGAGTAGTGAGGGTGTCACCCTGTAGTTCGCTGAGTTTGTTGACAGTCGGCGCCTGCTGTCTAACATTCGGACATTGCGGCCGGAAGTGCCGCTGCCAGGAAATGAAAAAGACCAAAGAACCGCACATACCGAGACCCGAGCTCAAAGCCGTTCCCGAGGAAGAAGTAAAGCGGCGGCTGAGGTCACGCAACCTGACTCGGGGCATCAGGATTTTCATCGCCCTGGCAGTGGTTGCCGCCGTGGTCGTGATTGCCCTGACTGTCAGCCGCGAAACCTTAGAAGGTGTGAAACGCATCAAGTGGTACTGGCTGCTTCTGACCGGTCTGCTCTGGCTTATCGCGGCCGGTGCGGACGGAGCCCGGCTTTCTGTGCTTTCCCGTGCCGGTGAGCATAAAATGGGGTTGCTCCGTTCCGCTGAAGTAATTCTCGTCGGCTATTTCATGGCTGCGGTCACACCTTTTCAGGTCGGCGGCCTGCCGCTGCAACTCTACAGCATGAACAAGTGGGGCATCAGTCCGGGCAAAGCCTCGGCAATGCTTCTGGCACGCGGCATCCTGTTCTATGCAATGGTATTTGCGGCCGCGCCCTTCGTAGCGATACACCTCGGAGTATCCAATGTCATGCTCAAGGTGCTTTCCGTTTACATCGGCATCATCATTACCGGCGGCGCGGTATTCATCATCCTGGCCCTGGTCTTCCCACGCATCGTCGAACGCTGGGAAGAACGGCTGGCGGCCCATTCCAATCCGGGCCGATTCCGGAAGCTCTTCGTAAAGACCCTGAGTGAATTCGGCCACTTCACTACCGGGCTGAAGCTGTTCCTGCGCGGCCGCAACCTGGGGTATCTTGCAGCCGCACTTGGCCTCACCGTGGTCTATGGTCTGGCCTATTTCGGCATGAGCGCCTCGCTGCTGGCAGGACTCGGAGTCCTGGTCGCAAACGACGCCTTCCGGGTCGTCGGCATCAACCTCCTGCTCGTCGCGGTCCTGCTCTACATCCCGACCCCGGGAGCTGGTGGGGTGGCTGAAGCAGGTGCAGCCGCGCTTTACGCAATGCTTTGCCCGAGATACATGCTCGGGGTTTTCGTCGTGCTCTGGCGGCTCTTCGGCTTCTACATAGGTGCCTTTATCGGCGGCGCGGTCGCACTCAAGCACATAGCCAAGGAGTAGCAAACTGTGGCTGGGCCTTTCGGTTGCCCCTGGATAACTTTCTCCGCCTTTATTGCGGTCGGCGCCGCAGCCTTGGCTGCAATCATCTGGGCGGTGTTCGTCCGTTTCGACGACAAGAAGAAATGACGAATTGCAAGTCCCGTTCTACGCTCTGCGCAGGCAGCGAAGCCACCATCACGCCTGACGCTTCACGCTTCACGCAGCATGCCGGAGGCGTTATGCGTAATGCATTATGCGTAATGCATCATGCGTTCTTCATTCGGCACTTGACACTCGACACATGAGCTCAATTGCCATCCATTCTCTGGTCCTGGTCCTTTACCTGCTGGTCCTCTTCGTTATCGGCATCGTCACAAGCGCAAGAATGAAATCGTCGGCTGAAGGCTTCTATCTTGGCTCCCGCTCAATCGGGCCCTGGGTGACCGCTTTCTCCTTTATCTCGGCTTATTTCAGCTCGGTAGTGATAATCGGTGGGGGCGGATTCGGATACAAATACGGAATGGCAACGCTCTGGATAGGAGCCACCAATGTTGTCGTCGGTATCCTGCTCGCCTGGATTATCCTCGGCCGGCGCACCCGGAAGATGACCGGACGGCTCGGCTCTATTACAATGCCTGAGTTCTTTGCCCGGCGTTATCGGTCTTCCGGGGCCCGGGTAATCTCAGCCCTGGTGATTACCATCTTCCTTGTGCTTTACAGCGTTTCCATCCTCAAGGGAATGGGGCATGTCTTCGAGGTGCTCATCGGCATTCCTTACCTGTACGGCATCCTGCTGTCCGGAGTCATGATCGTCCTCTACGTGGCGCTCGGAGGATACCTTGCAGTAGTCTGGACAGGATTCTTCCAGGGCTGGATTATGCTGTTCGGCCTGGTTCTTCTCACCATTCTGGCGCTGGGCAAAGTAGGTGGGCTGGAACAACTGTTCTCCCGTCTCGGTGAAATCAATTCGGGCAAGTACCTCTATACTCCGGGCATCTGGGGCTGGGCCGGCCTGATTTCGTACTCGATGATTGTCAGCTTCGGAGTCTGGGGAATGCCCCAACTCATCACCCGGTTCTACTCAATCAAGAGCGCGAAAGTGCTCAAACTGGGCACGATTCTGGCAACCATCGGCGGCTCAATGGCGCTTCTGCCCTATTTTTGCGGCGCTCTTACCCGGGTGCTTCACCCGACACTCGCGAACGCCGACAAAGCAATACCAACGCTTGTCAAAGGTGCCTTGCCGGCCTGGGCTTCGGCCGTGTTCCTGGCCGCAGTTATCGCAGCCGGGATGTCCAGTTTCGCTGCGGTGCTCATCGTCGTGGTAAGTTCAATCGTCAAAGACCTGTACCGGGATACCTTCCGCGGCCGCGCCAATCCACGCCAGCAGGTGCTGGTTTCCCGGCTGGCATCGGTCGCAGTCGGCATCATCGCCCTTGTCGTCGCCCTGAAGCCGCCTGCCATGATACTGGTAATCACCGGCTTCGCCTGGGCCGCCATTGCTTCCACTACCCTCTGGCCTTATGTTCTCGGCTTATACTGGCGAAGGGCAACCCGGGTCGGCACTCTTACCTCAATGACGAGCGGATGTCTTACCTCCCTGGCCTGGATGGCACTCGGCAACCCGTTCGGGCTCCACGGCTTCATCCCGGGAATCGTCATCAGCCTGATTGTCTATCTTGTAGTCAGCCTGCTCACTCCGGCGCCAGGGCCCCGCACAATCCAAGCCGCATTCGGAGAAAAAGGGTTCTAGGGTTCTAGGGTTCTAGGGCCGCCCCCTTGGCTCCTTGAATCCTCCTGTGTCTATCTGTGTTAATCTGCGGTTTTTCCCGTCAATCGTCCTTCCTTGAAATCATGTTGGATTCAGGACTTATCCGCCGTTGTAACGTTTGCCTTGACACCCCAAAAATGGAGTTCTATAATCAGTCTGCTATCAGATAGCAGATGATGATGTATCCTATTGTCCGCCGACAGTTTTCTTCGAGCATCCAGGCCATCTGGAAAGGAACTCTACCATTGGATGGCAGAGTTATCAGAGCAATGCCGTCTAACGTCATTGAATAAAGGAGGAAGAATGCGCAAACAGCATCTTGCTTTTGCGAAGACCGTAATCGCAGTAGCCATACTTGCCCTCTTGTTTCCCTCTTTTGCAGCGGAGGAGAATCATAAACCCTGCCTGCATCAAGCAAAAATCCGCCCAATGGATGGTGTCACAAGAACAGCCTTTGTAGCCACGGTCCGGTATGCCGACCCGGACGGCGATGTTCCGGCAAAGGTAGAAGTATCGGTTGATAATATCGCCTACCCGATGAAGCTGGTCAAAGGCCGGGCTGAAGATGGTATCTATCGGGCACGCCTGACCCTTCCTCCGGGAGAACACTCCTACTACTTCTATACCGAAGATGCCCGCGGGCTGAGCGAACGCTATCCCCGCTACGGCGCCAAGTACGGCCCGTTTGTCGGCAAACGCAAGTCTTACAACCGTCAGGCGATTCTGACCAACGGTGGGGTCCACTTCGAGTACGGTACCGACCGCAGCATCTATACATGGACTGTCCATTACCGGGACCGGGATGAATACCGGCCCCCGCGTGCGGTCAGGGTGGTGGTGGACGGCATCATCCATAAGATGAAACTGCACAAAGGCACCCCGAACAATGGCATCTACCTCTATCAGGCGATTCTGCCGGCCGGCCCTCATGCCTACTACTTCGTTGCAACGGACGGCGACGGCGATTGCATAACCCATCCCCGCCATGGCTTTCTCCGGGGCCCGGAAGTGGCAGAAGAGTTGAACACTCCGCCTCGGCTTGCTGATAATCGAATCATTCCACCTGCTGGAAGCCATCGAACAAAGTATGCGTATACGGTCCATTACCGGGACGAAGACTTCGATGCGCCCTCAATAGCCCTGGTCTATGTTGACGATATTCCCCACGCAATGAAACTGACTGCGAGCAAACCTTACGCCGGCCTGTACATCTACCGGACCCACCTTCATGTGGGCTATAACCATGACTACTACTTTCATTTCGAGGACGGCCGCGGTGGTGTCTGCCGCTATCCGGAACGCGGCGGTTTCCACGGCCCGGTAGTTACAAGATAGACTGCAGGAAACTAACCTTGGGAGGATTAATGAGTCGCAAGAACTTGATTGTCCTGGTAGGTCTGTCGGTGCTCGCGCTTGTTGGAATAGGTCTCAAGTGTGGCGCCGACCCGCCAGCAACTCCGGGCCCGCCGGTTGGTCCTGACAGCACCTATCAGCGCTCTCCGACCGCATTCAAAGTATCAACCACCCAGCCCCAGGGTAAAGCCATCCGCTACGTAATGGACTGGGGCGACAATACAATTGACACCACGAGCGGCAGCTACGAACCCGAAGCAGAAGCCACAATGTACCATACATGGGAGAACACAGGCGACTACTCGGTAAAAGCGATGGCCATCCTGGACGAAAACACCGATATGGCATCAGACTGGTCCGAAACCGCCACCATTACAGTTCTACCCAATGAACCTCCGATTCCGCCAACGATTGAAGTACCTCCAGCCGCGGTCAAGAATGTCTACGCCTTTTTCTGGGCCATGACCAGTGACCCGGACGGTGACAGCGTTGGCTTCAAATTCGAGTTCAAAGAGGGAACCACCGGCGACTGGACCGACGAAGCAATTGGTTTTGTCCCGGGTAATGTAGGAATTCTTGACTCCCACAAGTACGCCACAATCGAAACGGTTTATGTCAAGTGCAAAGCCCGAGACATCCACAAGGCTGAATCCGACTGGTGCGACTCATTGCGGTTGGTCGTCGGCACAGCCGGTGCGGTAAAATGGTGGTGGTGGACCGACGATGAGGACCAGGAAGTGGCCATCACCTCGGTGGTAATAGCGTGGGATGAAGACCGGGAAATGGCCTATACCAGCGCCGATGACGGCAAAATCTACGGCATTGACGTGAATACGGGCCGCAAGCGCCAGGCCGGCAGCCCGGTGTGTCCGATCGAAGAGAATGTGTTCACCGGCCATCCTGCCTACTGTGCTCAGCGACAGCACATCATCATCGGCAATGAGGACGGTGAGCTTTATGCGCTCAAGCTCTCGTCGCTGTCCAAAGAATGGCACTGGCCCGGCCACACCCGCGAGGATTCCCTGACCTACATCGAATGGGGCGTTCCGGCAATCAACGGCGACAAGATTTACATCCCGAGCGACGACGACAGCCTCTACTACTTCACCGACCTTGGCAGCGACGGACGTCGCGAGGCCGCTTATTATGTGTCCGGCATCGTTGACGCACCGGTCATTGATATCAACGGCGCTGTCCTTTTCGGCACGGACTCCGGATACCTGTACAAGATGCACCCCGACCTGAATACCTACTACTGGCGAACGCTGCTCAATGCCAACGACGACATCCACAGCCCGGCCATCGGCGGCGACGGCACCGTGTACTGCGGCACCGGCCTGAACAAAGTCTTTGCGGTCAATGGTGCCAATGGCACTGTCAAGTGGAGCGCTTCGGTTGATGGCGAAGCCTACCGGGTGGTGGCAAGCCTGTCCGCGGTTTTCGTTGTCACCGGTGCAGGCAAACTCTACTCACTTAACCCGGCGACCGGCTCCCCGAACTGGGCTACTCAGCTCGGGTACTCTGACATCGTCACCAGCCCAATCCTTGCTGCCAACGGCAATATATACTGCCAGGACTTCGACGACATAGTCTACTGCGTGCGGCAGTCTGACGGCATCCTGCTCTGGTCCTGCGACTGCCTTGAGTACGGGCCGGACAAAGCCAGAAGTGGCTCAGGCCGCGACATCGACTTCTTTGAAGGACAGCCGGCTATCACTTCGAAAGGCGATATCATCATAGTGGGAGACGCCGCGCTGTACTGTATTGCCGGGTATGAAGACGGTCCGCTGATGACCGCACCCTGGCCCAAATGGCAGAAGGACCACTACAACACCGGCAAGGCAGCAGCCTGGTAACAGCATAAGTTGCATTCACGGGCCCGTCTGAGCGCGGGCCCGTTTTCTTCGCGGAAACCTCGCTGTGCCTTGACAGTCAGACTTTCCAGGCTATCCTACTTGTCCGGCTCTATTCAGGTATCGGCGTAAGCGCCGGAATGTCGGAAGTATAGCATCAAGACCTAACATGGAGGAAAAGATGAAACTCAAAAGACTCGCCTTGACATTGCCTGCCGCACTGCTCTTTCTGTTTGGCATATGCGGCGACCCGCCCACTGTCCCTGACACGCCCCGAGGTCCGAGTCAGGGCATGGTCGGGGTCCCGCTTGCCTGCACAACCCAGACCACTGACCCGAGTGGCGGCCAGGTGGCTTACCAGTTTGATTGGGGTGACGGCACGCAGTCCACCTGGTCAGCGCTGATGGACGGTGGGACTCCTTATGCCGATACCCATAGCTACTCTGACCCGGGTTCGTTTGACATCAAGGCCCGGGCCAAGAACTCCAAGAAGGCATCTGCCTGGTCCGAGCCGCTTTCCATTACCATCAATCCGGGCGAAGGCCAGGTCCGCTGGAAATTCGCTTTCACTGACCCGGAGGACCCGGAAGACTCAGCCGACTTCAGCCTGAATACTTTCTGCCTTGACATTGCGGGCGACGCCGCCTATATCGGCTGTGAATACGGCGCTCTCCTTGGCCGCAGACTGGACAAGCGGCGGCGCTGGGAATTCCTCAATCCGAATTACGACGAATTCATCGCTGCGCCAACAACCGGTGACGACGGCACGGTCTATATCGGCTGCACCAATGACACTTTCTACGCCATAAACCCGGATGGCACACGCAAATGGACCATCGGCCTCGGGGACGAGATTCTTGCTACCGCCGCGCTCGCTTCGGGCGGCACCATCTATGTCCAGACCGGAGGTGACTCGCTCCTGGCCATCAACCCGGCTGACGGCAGCCGGCTCTGGTCGTTCTACACCGCCGGCGGCAACTCCTCGCCGGTTGTCGGCCCGAACGGCACCGTCTATGTCGCAACCCAGGATGGAATGGTCTATGCGCTCGACCCGGGCAGCGGCACAAAGAAATACGAATACTATCTCGGAGGCCAGTCAATAGAAGCCTCACCCGCGATTGATGTCAACCTGAGCCGTATCTATGTGGCAGACGAAGACGGCCATCTTGCGTCATTGGAGCTGACTGATTTGTCCGAAGTATGGACGGTCACTATCGGTGAGGAACCTTCCTCGCCGGTAATCGATGCGGACGGCACTATCTACATCGGCGCGGGCGGAAAACTGCTTGCCGTCAATCCACAGAGCGGCAGCAAAACATGGGAATTCCCTCCGCCGCTTCTGGGTGTTGTTTCAAGTCCGGCCGTATCCAGCGCCGGCCGCATCTATGTTCTGGTGACCACCGGCAAGAAGGATTTCGAGGAACCGGATTCGCTCTACGGTGTCAAATCGGATGGAACACGGCTCTGGGCTGCCGCCTTGGGCGAAGGATACTCGGCAGAGTTTTTCTCCTCCCCGAAACTGGATGATGATGGCAACATCTATATTGGCAGCGGACTTGTCGCCTGGTGCATCCGTGGCCAGGGCGGACCAGCACAGTCGTCATGGCCGATGTTCCAGGGAGACGCCAGAAATACCGGAAGGGCCAAAGAAAAGGGGTCAAGGGGCCAAGGGGTCAAGGGGTCAACTCCTCCAACCCTGGAACCCTAGAACCCTGGAGCCCTAGAACCCTGGAGCCCTTTTTCTGATGTTTGCTCCGGTCCCCCGCCGGCCGAACCATACCGAAATCGAGAAACGCATCCTCGAATTCTGGGCTGACGGTAACCACTTTCAGAAGCTGGTCGAGCGCAACCGGGGAAACAAAAAGTTCAAGTTCCTGGACGGCCCGATTACCGCCAACAACCCGATGGGCGTTCACCATGCCTGGGGCCGGACAATCAAAGACCTCTTCCAACGCTACAAAGCGATGCTTGGGTTCGACCAGCGCTATCAGAACGGTTTCGACTGCCAGGGCCTCTGGGTCGAAGTCGAAGTCGAAAAGGAACTCGGGTTCAAGTCCAAACGCGACATCGAGAAGTTCGGCATTGACCGGTTCGTCCAGAAATGCAAAGAGCGGGTCCTCAAGTATTCCAGGATTCAGACCGAGCAGTCAATCCGGCTCGGCCAGTGGATGGACTGGGACAACTCCTACTACACGATGTCCGAAGAGAACAACTACACCATCTGGCACTTCCTCAAGAAATGCCACGAGCGCGGGCTTGTCTACGAAGGAATCGATGTAATGCCCTGGTGTGCCCGCTGCGGCACCGCCATCTCGGATATGGAAATCGTCACCGAAGGCTATCGCGAACTGACCCACAAAGCCATATTCCTGCGCTTCCCGCTCAAGAACCGCAAGGACGAGTACCTTATGGTCTGGACTACCACGCCGTGGACCCTGACATCGAACACCGCGGTCGCGGTCCACCCGGAACTGACTTATGTCCGAGCCGACAAGGACGGCAAGACTTACATCGTCGCCAAGCCGCTCCTTAAAACCTTGGGAAAAGGCGCCGAAGTCATTGAGGAAGTTCTGGGTGAGAAACTCCTTGGCCTGAAATACGACGGCCCCTACGACGAACTCGCGCCCCAGAAAGGCGTCGAGCACCGGGTAATCCCGTGGGACGAAGTCAGCGCGTCCGAAGGCACCGGCATCGTCCACATCGCGCCCGGCTGCGGCAAGGAAGACTTTGCCCTGAGCAAAGAACACGGACTCGCGGTGATCGCCCCGCTCAAAGAGAACGGCACGTTCAAACCGGAATTCGGCTGGCTTGCGGGCAAAAACTCCGCCGAAGCCGCCCAGGAGATTTTCGACGACCTCAAGGAAAAAGGCTGTCTCTACCGGGTTGAAGACTACACCCATCGCTATCCGGTCTGCTGGCGCTGCGGCGAAGAACTGGTGTTCCGGCTCGTGGACGAATGGTTCATCTCGATGGACGGCCTGCGCGAGGAAATTGCGGAATCAACCCGCCAGGTACGCTGGATTCCAGAGTTCGGCCTGAGCCGGGAACTGGACTGGCTCATGAACATGGCCGACTGGTGCATTTCCAAGAAACGGTACTGGGGTCTTGCCTTGCCGGTCTTCAAGTGCGAATGCGGCTGGTTTGATATCATCGGGTCCCAACAAGAGCTGAAAGAACGGGCAATTGAAGGCTGGGACAAGTTCGAAGGTCACACGCCCCACCGGCCCTGGGTGGACGAAGTGAGAATCAAGTGCGAGAAGTGCGGCCAACCGGTTTCCCGCATCAAAGACGTCGGCAATCCCTGGCTCGATGCCGGCATCGTTCCTTTTTCAACAACCCACTACCTGAGCGAGCGCGAATACTGGCAAGAGTGGTTTCCGTTTGACTTCATTACCGAATGCTTCCCGGGCCAGTTCAGAAACTGGTTCTACGCCATCCTGACGATGAGCACGGTCCTTGAGAAACAGGCGCCGTTCAAGACCCTGCTTGGCCACGCCCTGGTCAAAGATGAAAAAGGACTGGATATGCACAAATCGCTCGGCAATGCCATCCGGGCGGATGAGGCTATCGAAAGAATGGGGGCCGACGTCATGCGCTGGGTCTTCCTTTCTCACAACCCGGTTCAGAACCTGCTTTTCGGGTTCAGCCTCGGCCGCGAAGTTGAACGCAAGCTCCTGACCTTCTGGAATGTCTACAGCTTCTTTGTCACCTACGCCAACATCGACGAAATAGACCCGGCCAGGCTGAAACTGGAACCGGACCAGCTCTCGCTTCTTGACCGCTGGATTCTGTCCCGGCTCAATTCGCTCATCAGACTCACCAGAGAAAAGCTGGATGATTCCGACCCGGCTTCGGTGCCGGTCGCGGTTGAGGAGTTCATCGAAGACCTGTCAACCTGGTATGTCCGGCGCAGCCGACGCCGCTTCTGGAAATCATCGTCTGATAAAGACAAGCAGGTCGCGTATCAGCCGCGCTACACCTGGTTGGC
>JAUWNN010000209.1 GCA_030612625.1 Caldifarciminota bacterium | reverse complement strand
GCGGGGGCGGCGGCGAATACAACTACGCAGTAATTCATTATTCGAGTACCGGAGCCCGCCTGGACCACAGGTCTCTCAACGTCTCCGGTTGGGACGGCTGGGATTATGCCTATGCCGTGTGTCTGGACGATGCCAGTCCCCAGAACGTTTATGTGACCGGCTGCCTTGAATACGACATCCCGGGTTATACGATTGTCACCCACAAGTTCTCGCGCGACCTGGACTTTCTCTGGGCCGCCGGCGGTGCGAGATACGGAGGCTCTGGAGATGACTTCGGCTATGACATCTGCTATAACAATGGCCGGGTTTATGTGGCCGGGACCCAGGGAGCGGACCTGGCTGCGGTGTGCTACTCTGATGCCAATGCCTACGCCAAGGATTCTATCTGGAGTTTTGTGTACGACGGGCCGGACAACCTGCAGGACCATGGAACCGCTGTCTGGGCTAGTGATTCGGACCATGTATATGTAGGCGGCCAATCGCACCGAACCGGTAGTTGGAGCAGCATGTTCACCGGCCGGTTCTTCTACCCGAACCGGGATATTCGCGCAGACTCAATCATCGCACCCAGGGATACAGTTGCAGGCGGCAGCCCGCATACTCCGAAGGTGGCGCTGTTCAACGAAGGTAACACCAGGGCGTTAATGGAGGTGTTCTGTTGGATTGACGGCGGTTACAGCGATAATGTCCTCACCCTGAACTGGCTCTATCCTGACAACTCGATGGAGGTTTCCTTCGATGAGTGGACCGCGTTCCCGGCCGGGTCTTTGGCGGTGCGGTGCAGCCTGGCAACGGCCGGGGACAATGACCCGAGCAATGACCAGGCATTCGATACGGTGTTCGTCACCAAACGCGACGTTGGTGCTTTCTTCATTGCAGCACCAACCGGCACGATTGACTCAACCGACGACATAACTCCGGCCTGCTCGGTCTACAACTACGGCAATACGGCTGAGACTTACCACGTGCGGATGAAAGTCGGCGACCCTGCAAACCCGATATATAACCAGAGCGTTGAGGTGGCAGGTCACGCGCACGGGACCAGCAAATATGTTGAATTCCCTCCTTACGCACAATGGCGAAGAGGATTCCATACGGTCAGGTGCTCGACCGAACTCGCCGGTGACACAGAAAACAGTAACGACAAAGAACAAGGCTCGGTCACAGTCCGGGTGGCTGATGTCGAAGCAATATCAATCAATGCGCCGGTCGGCCCGGTTGACTCGGGTCCGCCAATCACCCCACAGGCAACGGTCAGGAACAACGGCACTGAAACCGTGACGTTCGACTTCAGGTTTGAGATTGACGACGGCACCGACTTCACCACTATTAAGGAGGTTGTGAGCTTGGCCGCCGGGGAAACCCGGTTAATCAGCTTCGACGAGCAGTGGGCACCGAAGCGCGGGACTTTTGCGACCAAGTGTACCACAATGCTCACCGGGGACATGGCCAACGACAATGACAAGGCAGAGGGTTCGGTCACGGTGCGGGTGTTTGATGTCGAAGCAATATCAATCAATGCGCCGGTTGGCACGGTTGACTCGGGTCCGCCAATCACCCCGCAGGCAACGGTCAGGAACAACGGCACTGGAACCGTGACGTTCGACTTCAGGTTCGAGATTGATGACGGCACCGATGACGGCACCGACTTTGCCACTGTCAAGGAGGTTGTGGGCTTGGTCGCCGGGGAAACCCGGTTAATCAGCTTCGACGAGCAGTGGGTGATTCCAGGGCGCGGGACCTTTGCGACCAAGTGCACCACGATGCTCACTGGGGATGTGGCCAACGACAATGACAAGGCAGAGGGTTCGGTCACGGTGCGGGTGTTTGATGTCGAAGCAATATCAATCAATGCGCCGACCGGCACGATTGACTCGGGTCCGCCAATCACCCCGCAGGCAACGGTCAGGAACAATGGTACTGGAACCGTAACGTTCGACTTCAGGTTCGAGATTGACGATGGCACCGACTTCACCACTGTCAAGGAAGTTGTGGGCTTGGTCGCCGGGGAAACCCGGTTAATCAACTTCGACGAGCAGTGGACACCGAAGCGCGGGACTTTTGCGACCAAGTGTACCACAATGCTCACCGGGGATATAGCCAACGACAATGACAAGGCAGAGGGCTCGGTCACAGTCCGGGTGCTTGATGTCGGTGCGGTTTCGATTACCACTCCGAGCGGACATTATACTGTCGGCGCGACGGTCATACCTGAAGCAACCTGGCACAACTACGGGAATGTCACCGCGTATAGCATTGAAGCCTGGATGCTTCTGAATGACCCGAGCGACCTGACCGATGGACGGGTCTATTCCGAAATGCTACCCATCTCGGAACTGGCACCGGGTGCTGACATAACCATCAGTACTTTCCCAAGCTATACTTTCCTCGCCGGCGGAGACTGGTCGGTGCGGTGCAGCACTTATCTGGCCGGCGATATGAACCCGAGCAATGACACTATTGACGAGGACTTCACGGTCGGTGGGAATCCGGATTTCGCGGTCGAAGCAATCATCGCTCCCATCGGCAAGTATGACACCAGTGAACTGGTGACGCCACAGGCCAGAGTGCACAACTACGGCGATGTGGTCACATTGTTCAAGGCCTGGTTTATCATGAACGACCCGGGTGGTGAGGTCTATCGCCAGCTCAAGGATGTTGTCGGCCTGCCAACTGGAAACGATACTGTTCTTACGTTTCCGGACTACAATGTCGGCCATACTGTGGGTAACTGGACCACCCGGTGCTCGGTTTATGTGGCCGGAGATGTGCAGCCGGGCAACGACTGGAAGGACGGTTCATTTGAGGTCGAAGCCAAAATAACCTGGCCCGAGGGCTGGAATGAAGGCAAACCGATGCCTTCGCTTCCTTCGGGCAAGCCGGTGAAGCGGGGCGGCTGGCTTGCATTCTGCGCGGACAACGGCCTCATTTATGCAGCCAAGGGTTACAAGACACCTGATTTCTACAGCTACAATCCCCTGGCCAACACCTGGACCCAGCGTTGCTTGATACCTTACCAGAATCACCCGAATCCCAAGTGGGCCAGGAAGCCGCCCAGAAAGGGTGCCAAGGGCGTGTGTGACGGCGAGCGATATATCTACATGACTCAGGGCAACAACACCCTTGCGTTCTGGCGGTACGACATCGTTGGCGACTCCTGGCACGTGCTGGCCGATGTGCCGCTCGGCCCGTACCGGAAAAAGGTTAAGGGCGGCACAGACCTGGTATATGTTCCTGGTGAAGACGACGATGCCGACTACGTGTATCTGCTTAAGGGGTACAGGACCGAGTTCTACCGGTACAACGTGCAGAGCGGAGCCTGGGATACTTTGCCTGAAGCGCCCACAGGCAGACGCGCCAAATGGGACAAAGGCTCCTGGCTGGTTTACAACCAGGGCGAAGGCGGCACAGACGTGCTGTATGCGCACAAGGCGAAATACCACGAGTTCTGGCAGTATGACGTGGCCGAAGATAGCTGGTACTCGGATTCGCTGACAAGTATGCCGCTTATGGGGCTGCACAGCGGCCGAATCAGGAAGAAGAAGTCCAAAGACGGCGGCTGCGGTGCCTGGTATGAGAACGAAATCTACGCGCTCAAGGGCGGCAACACCCAGCAGTTCTTCAAGTACACTGTTGCGCGCGACTCCTGGACTGAGCTGGATACGGTGCCGACTTTTGGCTCGACCAGCAGGCGGAAGCGGGTGAAATACGGAGCCGACATTGTGTATGGTGTATATGCACTGTGGGCCCTGAAGGGTAATAAGACCCTTGAACTCTGGCGCTACGGCATGGGTTCTGACCCGAAGCCGCCTGAATTCGGGTTGCCGATTCGGGATGGTGTGGCCGGCAAAATAGGCACCGGGTCGGGCTGGCGCTTTGAGGTGCGGCCCAATCCGCTTAGCTCGGGAGGGGTGCTCAGGTACTCGGTTCCGCATCCTGTTGTGCTCCTGGCCGGGCTGTATGATGCGACCGGCCGGCAGGTCCGGACCCTTGTTCCGGGCCGGATGGTTTCGGGCCAGGGCTTTATCAAACTCGAGACCAAAGGCCTGGCTGCAGGTGTCTACCTGCTGCGGGTTGATACGGGCGGGCCGATGACCCGCAACTTCAAGCTGGTTATTCAGTAGGCTGAGGCAGAAGGCGCAGGCGGGCGGACGCGACTAGACCGCGGCTGCCCGCCTTGCCTGTTTCGCGGTTTACAGAGCTGGTTCTGTGAGTAGTATCCAGGCTCAATGATAAAGGCCGTAACCTTTGATTTCTGGGATACGTTGTACCCGGCCTTCGGCTCGGACGGCGGTAAGACCCCGGCTGAGTTGCGGGCCGTGACTCTGCAGGAGTTCCTGAAGCAAATCGGGAAGGAGTTCTCCATCGAGCAGACCCGGGCCGCTTACGAACATGCCGAAGCAAGGCTTTTCGAACACTGGCGTACTGATTTGCGCTACTGTGGGCCGGACCAGGCGATAGAGGACATGGCTGTCCATCTCGGAGTCCGGCTCAGTTCCACAGAAAAGAAGCAGCTCATTGAGCGGTTCAGATTCACTTCCGAGGTTAACCGTATCATTCCTTTCGACGGCGGGGCTGAGCTGCTGGCCCGGCTGTCAGCGGAATACCGGCTTGGGATAGTCTCAGATACCTGGCTCAGTCCTGGTGTCATGCTTCGCGAGCTCATGGAGCGGGATGGTGTGCTCCGGTTCTTCTCCGCAACCGTATTCTCAGACGAGACCGGGTTCCTCAAACCCCATGTCCGGCAGTTCAGGCTCGCGATTGAAGCGCTTGGAGCCCGGCCCGAGGATGCAGTTCATGTCGGGGACAGCGAAAAGCGAGACGTGGCCGGTGCAAAGCAGTTCGGAATGAAAACGGTGCTGCTGGCTCGGGATGACCCCGAAGTCGAGCAGAGCACTGCGGCCGATGCTGTAATCACCAACATAACACAACTGGCAGGCGTTGTTCCCCGGCTGGTCAAGTCCTGACCTGGCGTAACAGCCTGTCACTTGGTCGATAATCTATTCCACAATCAGGATGGCCCGGACAACTAGCCGGTCGAGGGTGTCCGGTCAGCCGCGGTTTGGGCCAGCCCAGGAACAGGTTCGAGGGAATTAGGGACAACCACCGTTTTCCTGCCGGGCCGGTGGCATTCACCACGGTCAACTTCTACTCCAATTCGCCTGCGTATCAAGCAGCAGCGTGCGGCCATCCTGCCTTCCGCGAATGTCAAAATTCAAGACCTGACCCCGAGCTCCCGCGTATTGCGCCCCGGAAATTGAGAATTAAATCGTGTATTCATTGTAGCTTTCATTGTAGCGTTCATCGTGTCCTGAAAGGTATCGGCAAACCTGTCTTGCAGCGCTTCGGCAATGGCTTCGACAAACGCCTCGCGCATTGCTTCGGAAATCGCTTCGCGAACTGCTTCACGCAAGCCTTGAAGAATCGCCTGGCGCATCGCTTCCGTCATTCCATCAGTCATT
>JAUWNN010000084.1 GCA_030612625.1 Caldifarciminota bacterium | reverse complement strand
CCCTTGAACCCTTTTCTTATCGTTCGCATCATGCCTCCGCAGAACTCAATGTTCACGCCCACCTTGACCTGGCGGGGCGGGCCGAAGTTCATCGGGTTGTCAACGTAGTCGAGGTATCCCATCTGGTATGCGATGTATTCCTCTTCATCAGTAATATAGCCGTCGTGGTTGCGGTCGCGCGCCGGGTGGTAAGTACCGCTCAGCAGCGTGACATCCGTAGTGACCGCCCAATTGTCCGGAGACATCGTCCAGACATAACCGTCATCGTCCGGCGCTCCGGTATGACCGTAAACCCATTGCACGGTCTGGGCATTGAACAGATTGGTGACAAGGCAGGTCAATCCCAGCCTCAACTTGCCGAGCGAGATGTACCTGGCCGCATTCAAATCAGCGGTGAATCTCGGCGCCATCCGGGCCGAGTTGCGTTCCGCGGTATTGCGGCCGGCGTTGAGCTTTCTCACCTCGCGCGGAGTGAAAGGCAGTCCTGAACCGAAGTTGAACAGGACAGACCCGTTCAGGTCGCGCAGCGGAATCAGCTCAAAGTCATGAGGGAAATCACACCCGAGACTGAGCTTGGCGTTGTGGGTCTCGTCGAACTCAAGCGCATAGTCCCGCCGGGGCGGCTCCATCTGCAGACCGGTCACCGGGTCAACGCCGTACCGGTACCGCTCGTAGTACCATTCATAAGTGGAGGATGCGGTCCCGCGTGCCATCGACAGGCCGTACGAAATCCGGGCATTCCAGCAGTTGTGCAGTGCCTTGACCAGCCCGATTTCGAATCCGCGCACGCTCCCGTACTCCTCGTTGACAAGCGGGAAATAACCCATCGGCACAGCCGGCTGAAACCGGGTGCCCATCAGGTCGAAGATGTCTTTGTAATAAGCGGTGAGGTCAGCCACTACGACATTGGAAAGCTGCTGTTCCAGGCCGAGTTCGTAAGCGATGGTCTGCTGGGCCAGCAGGTCGGGATTGCCGATAATCTGGTTGCCCCGGGCATAAGCAGCCGCCGAGATGCAGTCGAAAAGGTAGCGATAAGCCGGAGTCTGGAAGAAGTGGCCGTAGCTGAATCGGAATTTGGTCCGCACCGTAATCGGAAAAGAAACACCGAGGCGGGGCGACAGCTTGTACTTGACCTGGGCCGCAACCATTGAAGTGTCCTCGATATTTTCCGGATTGGCCCGCTTGTAGACATTCGGGTCCAGATAGTCAAGCCTTAAGCCGGCCCTGACCACCAGGTCCTCGAAGTCCATCCGGTCCTGGACGAATGCGGCAAAGTTGAGCGGGTCCATGTTGTAGTAGTCAACAAACGGGTTCGGGTCGGTAGGCAGCGAGTTATAGCGACGGTGCAGGTAGTTCTGGCGCACCTCAAGACCGGTCTTGAACTCATGCACTCTGCCGATATTGTGGGTCAAGTCACCCTTGAGTGTCCAGACGTCAGCCCAGTGCATCAGAAAGTAGCGGTAGTCGCCAACGCCGTAGAACACGTTGTAGATTCCCCAGGGATTGTCCGAGTTGTTGTTCGACTGCTTGACATAGCCGGGCAGGGGCCGGAACAAGACCGAACTGTCCGCAACAATCGAGTCCTCAGCCTTGAAGATGTAATCCTCCCAGAATCGCACCGAGAAATCCCGTTCCTCAGCTTCCCGCTCAAGGTCGCGCACTGCGATAGTCCGGTGGTTGTGGAAGTAGGCGGCCCGCAGCGTGTAGAAAGTCCCTTCGGTCAGCATGTGGTTAACCGAGAAATCTCCCTTTTGCACACGCTCGCGCCGGGATATGAAGCGGTCCAGGTTGTACTTGAACCCCAGGTGGTTCCCGCTTTCCCGGTTGTATGGATACAGCTCGTACTGAATCCGGGAAATGAACCCGTTCGCGGTCAGCTTCATACCCTGATTAACAGGCAGCGAATGGGTCAGCTTTACGGTCGTTTTGTAGTCCTGGCGCTTGTGATGGGACAGCTTATGCCGCTGGGGTGAGTAATCATCGGCAAAGTAAAGCTCTCCCGACAGGAAGTAGCGCAGTTTCTTCCAGGCAGGAAACGGCCCGCCCAGCGAAACCTCATACCGGTTGTGTCCGAAGTTCAGAGCAGCAGGAAACAGCTCGTCGGTAGTGTACTTCACGCGTCCCTGAGTTTTGGTTCTGCCTTCTTTGGTGATGACGTGGATGACACCGGACATCGCTTCGCCGTACTCGGCATCAAAACCGCCGGAAATCACCACAACCTCGGCCGTGGCTTCAGGGTTCACCCTTGCGGCCTGGTATCCATAAAGCGGGTCCCGGGTTGCCACCCCGTCCACAAGATACATCACTTCGTCCGGCCGGCCGCCCCGAAGGTGCTGGCCGTACTGGGGGCTGCTGACAACCCCGGCCTGGAGGCTGACGATGTCGGCCAGGGTCTGCACCGGCATCTTGTCGAACTCATCGGTAGTGAACGTTTCGCTCGAAGCTACATCGGTCCGGACAATCGCATCCGGCGTGGAAACAATCACCACCGCCGGCATTTCGATAGCGCCTTTGCCGAGCTTGAAGTTCTGAGTTATGGTCTGGTCCAGAATCACCAGCACGTTTTCCCGGCGCTGAGACTGATAGCCGATGTAGGAGACCTCCATTGCCTGCTTGCCTACCGGGACATTGCTGATCAGGTAATCGCCGTTGGCATCGGTCGCCGCTCCGAGCATGGTTCCTTCGACAACGATATTGGCACCGATAAGCGGCTCACCGGTCTCGGCGTCAACCGCCCGTCCTCGAATGCGGCCGGCTTCACCGGCAAAAAGCATACCAACCGCCAGCAGCAGAAACACAAGGATTCGAGGGGTCCAGAGGTCTAGGGGTCTAGACTTGCCACTTGAACCCTTGTTCTGCGTCCTCGCAGGTGCCATCCGATGGCACAACCCTTGTTCTGCGTCCTCGCAGGTGCCATCCGATGGCACAACCCTGGAACCCTGGAACCCTTTTCTTATCGTTCTCATCTTACCTCCTATTGGCTCTCGACCCGGACTGGAATAGCCCAGATAGCCCCGGCATAACTCGCATCCGGATACAGCACATTGGATAGCGGCAGCACCTCAACGTAGATATGATGATACCCGGCATTCTCAAAGGAAATAGCTCCTTCACCGCGTCGGGCATTAGCAGTAATTTCGGTTTTGGTCCCTTCGATTCCCACAAAGAACAGGTTCTTGTCCATGGTGGTATCGGTCGGCGTGGTCGTGGTAACGGCTACACCAATCTCCTCACCCGGCTCCAATGTGTAGAGCTCATCCATCGGCCAGAGGTTGTAGATACCCCGGCCATCCTTGCGGGGCGAGTAGAAAAACGTATCAACCCGGGCCGGCTTGGACAGTATCACCCGTGAGATGCTTGGCGCCTCCTCGGCCTCGGGAATGTACACCGCGAACCCGGTAGCCTTTGTAAGCTCATAATAGAAAGTATCGGGAAGCGTATCCCGCTGCAGGAACAGCTTGCGCATCGCTGACCAGGAAAAGTCCTTGGCAGCCTGCTGAGACGTTCCGAATCCACGCACCTCGGTATAGCTCACTTTCTGAACGATAGTGGTCTCCGGAGGGGTAACCATAGTGTCAATAGTCGTGTCCGGACGGAATCCGACCACCCAGAGACTGTCATACTCGAAATGAGCAACACAACTGCCCATCGAATCCCGGTACGCCACCTCACAGAAAGTGTCCTTCATTGCCACGGTGTCCACTGTAACCCCGAACTGATACTCGTCCGCATGACCGCTGTCGGTCGGTGCAACCGAAACCGACAGAAGGTGGGCGAACTTATAAAGCGTATCGCCGGTTTCAGAAGTGCTGTCCTGGTATGTCAGCATGTTTGTCCAACCCGATGCCGGTTTTCCTTCCAGCGCGTGATTGGCATTGAACACGTCCCTCCACCGGCCGAGCTCTTCCGCAACTGCGGCCGAGTCCTCTGCGGCCCACCACGGCCAGCGCGGCGGCGACTCGGTTCCGCAGCCAGCAACAAGCACCAAGGCAAAAGTCAAAGTGCAAAATGCAAAAGGCAAAACTCTGACTTCTGACCTTTGCAATCTGCCTTCTGACTTGAATCTCAGCATTCGCATCTTACCTCCTTAATTCCGGATTGAATAGGTGGCTTGTGTCTCCAAGCGTATCCCCCGGGCCGCACTTGAAGAAATGGCGGCCGGGCCGGTTGCCCGGGCCGGCCGCCATCAAGCTAGTGAACCACAATGAGCTTCTCGGTCAGAGAAGTGTCATCGGTGTTTAGTGTGTAGAAGTAGATACCAGCCGCGGTCTCTTCGCCGTTCGCGGTCCGGCCATCCCAGGCAACGGTATACCGACCGGCCTGGCGAACACCATGCTCAAGTGTCCGAACCGGACGCCCGGCAGCATCACTGATGACCAGCGAAACCTCACTCGCCCGCGGGAGCGTGTAGGAAATGACCGTCCTCCGGCCGAACGGGTTCGGAGTCGCAGTCAGTTCGAACCGTCTCGGAATCGAGCTGCCGCGTTCCTCACCGATGGCGCCGCCAGGACAAGGAATCGCCGACTTGGGCACCCAGTGACAGATAACCGGATTGTTGGTGCACGGTCCTTCGCCCTGGACAAAGAACCCGGCCACCTGGTCGATTATGTAAGTGACCGCTATCATCTCCTCATCAGTCCCGGCATACGCCTTGTCAACAATGCCCGGGAACCGGTGCGACCCGGTGCCGCCGCCGGTTATCTTGACCGGCTCGCCCCAGGTATCGCCGCCGCTCCCAGACCCGGCGACAAAGATGTCGGCGCGCAGAACCTCGGGCGGTCCAGGCTCGACATTCGAAGAGTCGAACTGCTCCCAGGCAACGTACAGATTGCCGCTGTTATCCTCACCCAGGCTCATCCGGCAGGCATAGATTGCATTGTACCCGACCGCAGCCAGCAGGTTCTCAGGCGCGCAGGTCGCAGTGTAGATATGGGTCCAGTTCGGGGTGTGGTCCGGGCTCCAGTGCCAGAGCTGGGCCGGAATGATATAACCGGAACCACCAACATAAGGCATCACGCCGGCCGCGATGTGCAACTTATCATTCGCGTCGTAGAACGGGAAAAGCGAAGTGATATGGTATGAAGTCGCGGTGTCACCACCATAAGCCGGGGGCCACGGCAGGTCCATAGGATTCTCCCAACTCGTGCCACCATCAGTACTGATCCGGTAAAAACCCGGGTCAGGCGCGCCCATTGAGAACTCCCAGGTCACGCACAGATTGTCACCCGCATCAGAAGCGCCGATGTTCTGGTTCGGGAAGTCCGGGTTGGGCTGAGGCGAAGCCATACCGACCGGGTCGGCCCATGTGCACCAGGGATTCACCTGGCTGTAGAACACCCCGCCGCGGCTTGCATCATCGATGCAGTGGCAATGGATGGTCTGATTCTGGCCGGTTGAGATATACGGCCACAGATAACCCTCCATGACCGGCGAGCCGGTGCAGTACTCGAAAATCCCGGCACCGGGCGCCATGTCACGGCCGACGTCCGGATGGATCGGCAAGCCGATGTGGCAGGAAACCTCGGCCACACCGGTAACCGGGTCGGCATCAAGGTTCCCATAGCCGCAGCGTTCAGTGAACACATTGACTCCCGACTGCATGAAGTCCGGGTCAACCCAGTTCCAGGCACTTGCGGCGTAGTCATAGAAGTTGTAGCGCAGGTTCCGGTCCGGGAACTCAGGTTGGTCCGATGCCGAGAACATCCACGCGGCATGGAGTCCGTATTCGTATGAGTTCACCAGCATACGGTACGCCGGTCCATTCGACTGCCAGTCGTAAGTGGTGCCACCGATGGTATCCACTGTGCCGACAAGCACAACCGATGTGGCCGGCTCCCGGTTGCCGTCAACCCGCTCGACCGGCGCTACGGTCGGCACACCATTCTCAGGGGCGACCGCGGTCACCGGCGACAGATTCGAGACTGCCAGTGCCAGAGCCGGCACCAGCAGCGCGAGCAGCAGCGCGTTTCGCATTACGCTCCTCCTTTTTGGGTTTGTTCTTTCTTAGTGGTCATTGACCACTTTCCCGCGCTCCAGGCGCGGTTTCCTTTCGGAATTGCCCGCCGCCTGCGGCGGGCTTTTGGGAGTGCAATGTCTGCGACATTGCGCAACGACGCAGTCGTTGCACTCCATATTCTGGGCTGGCTCAGCGCCATCCCGAAATTATACATTCCAATGTCCGGCCGTGTGTCCATTACTGCAATGTGAACCGGTAGGGTATCGAGACCCACACCCGAACCGGCTGGTCACGCTGCTTGGCAGGGGTGAATTTCGCCCGATATGCGGCCTTACGTGCGGCCGCATCCAGAGTCTGATTGCCTGAGCTCTTAAGAATTTCCACGTCAATCACTGAGCCGTCAATTTCAACCAGTGCCTTGACCACGGTCTGGCCTTCGATTCCGGCCTGCCGGGCCAACTCCGGATATGCCGGGGTAGGAATGGTAATCGGTTGCGGCTTGACCTCCACCCTCCAGAACGGCACTACCGGAATGTCCGTTTCCACCGGACGCTTGATGATTTCGGAGAAAGTTGTCGTCTCAATCGTTGTAGCCTCGATATCGGACTCGGACTCGGCCGGAACCGGCATCTGGGGCGGCTTCACCTTGGGTGGCTCGGCAATCTTCTCAAGCTCGGGCGGCAATGCTTCCATCACCATTTGCACGTCGCGCCGGAGCTTGTACGGTTTCACTTCCAACTCACCGGGCATGCCAACGAAGACCGCAAGCAGCAGAAACAAAGCCACGGCCGCGGCCACCCTTATCGCCACTGCATAGTAGCGGCTCTCCCATTCCAGCGCGACTATGTTCCTCATGATGCTATCCTCCTTCTTCGCGCGGGAAGTCGGTGGCAAAAGTCACCTTCAAAGCCCGGGCAGCCTTCAGCGCCTCAAGCACATCGGTAACATAGCCATAGGCAGCATCACGGTCAGCCCGCATCATCACCACCATATCCGGGTTGTCAATAATCCATTCGGACATTACCGACGTAACGATGCCGGGATTAACCAGGTTGTCGTTAATCGTGGTGCGGCCCTCCTTATCCATCCAGATGCTGCTCACATTGCGCCGTTTGATGATTCGCTCGGTCGCTTCGGCTTCGGGCACGGCTATCTGCAACCCCAGCTCCCGGCGGAACACAGTAGACACCATGAAGAAGATGATAAGCAGGAACGCGATGTCTGAAGTGGAAGCCATCGGGATGTCAGGCCTTGACTGACGCTTTTTGGCAATCTTCTTCACCCTAGCCCCCTTCCTCCTCGCGCACCGGCATCAGGCTGATCCGCTCGGCCTTGGCCATCTTCAACTCGTCAAAAACATCAACCATCGTCTGGTATGGGGCACGCCGGCTCACCCGCAGCGCAATCGCCACGTCCGGGTTTGCCGCCAGCTTCGCGGCAACCAGATCGCGCACCTCGGGAACAGTCACCACCTGGAACTCCTTGGTGACCGGGTCCTCAATCAGCACTTTGCCTTCCGGACTGACCCTGACGGTCATGATGTTCTCGCTCTTGATTTTCACTTCTTCACCAATTTCAGGAAGGACAATCTTCAGCCCTTTGTCACGGCTGAAGATGCTGGTGGTCATGAAGAATATGATAATCAGGAAGGCAATGTCGCCCATCGAAGCGGTCGGGATATTGGGCCTGCTTCGTTCTCGTGACCCGGTCTTGGTCTTCAGCGCCATGGACAGCCTCTAGCCCTGCTGGCGCTGTTTGACCGCGGTATACTCCAACAGCTCCATAGATGCGGTCTCCATATCGCGCAGATATCCGTTGACCCTGGTGGAAAGCAGAATATGAACTATTGCCAGCGGTGCGGCGATGATAAGCCCGAACTGGGTAGTAATCAGCGCCTCGGATATCCCGCTGGCAACCACGGTCGGCTCAACCTCACCAACCGCAGCCACAGCCGCAAACGCACCAATCATGCCGGTGACCGTGCCCAGGAAGCCGAAGAACGGAGCAACCGTTGTCAGACCGGCCAGCAGTGGCATGCCCCGGTCCAGGAACGCCAGTTCGGTCGAACCGGCCCGGACAATGGCATCCTCCATCACTTCTGTTCCCTGGTCTGTTTTCTCCAACGCGGCCCTGAGGACTTTCGCCACCGGGCTCGGGGTCTGGTCGCATAACTCCATGCCGGCCTGAACCCCTTCCTTATCTATCGTCTCAATCAGTCGGGGCGTGAATCTCTTCACATTAACCCGCAAACGAATCAGGATAGTGTAGAGCCGTTCCAGGATTATGGCCAGGCCCAGCACTACACAGGCGAGCAGGAACCACATCGTCATGCCGCCTTTGCCGAACCACTCAATCATCTAATCCTCCTTAGTTCGTAGATAGACAACCGTTCGGCAAAATCTAGCCAAATTCATTCCGATGTCAAGCAGATAAGTTTGACCGGAAAACCGACAGAGGGATCTCAACACAAAGACACCAAGGCATGTCCTGCTCTGCTCCGAGCAGGTGCCATCCGATGGCTCACGAAGCCGAAGGAGCACCAAGTAGCAGACCAGGAGCCGTGAAGCAGTGTCATTCTGAGGAGCGTAGCGACGAAGAATCTCGGCTGGTTCGATGGTGTGAGACTCTTCGCTGACGCTCAGAGTGACAGAGGCGACGCAAAGCCTTGTGACTCCTGTTTCCTCGCCTTTGTATCTTTGTGTCCCTTCGACTTCACCTAGGGCAGACTTTGTAGTTCTATTCCGGTTCTTGGGGATTGAAGCTCGGCTCTGCAACATCACAACCAGCCGAACCAGGCCCGAGCTATTCTTAGAAAGTCTATCATCACACAATCTTCCTTATAATAACATACCACCCGCCTTCACCTGCTATTCCATCCACATGCCCGGACACCAACAAGCAGGGACAGCAGCGCTGACCGACTCCTGCGGCTGTCCGGTAGGATTACTTCCAGTCCGGTTTGGCCGGGATGTTGTGTTTGTATGCTTCGTACCGCTTGAAAACCATCTCAGCCAGCCAGCGCGCCCTTTTGCTGTCCCGCGCCTTTTCAATGTACTCTCCGGCCCTTTTCCACCGCTCATCCGGATTGTCATTGGTCTCTTCTGCAATACCAATGAAAGTCAGTACCAGCGGGAAGTAAATCCCAGGGTTCTTGACTCCCATCTTACTCAACGGCTCACGCACATCCTCATAAGCCAGATGAATGCACGCCTGCCTCATTGACTGCCACCACCGAAACCTGCGGTCATAGTCTTCGCGAAACCGCTGCTCAGCCTTGTTCAGTTTGGGCCGCTTGACCCTGCCCGCAACGATTCCGCCGGCATCAACCAGGGTCTTGTGGTCAAGCGCGCCTGTTCGCTCCATCTCCTCAAACAGCTCGGCGACCGCCTTCCCAACCCTTTCCACCGTGTCCTTGTCTATGCCTTTGTCCGCGAGGATTCGGTCTTCGGCAACGCTGCGTGCCTGCCGGGCTCGCTCCAGAGCGCTGAACACCTTTCGTCCGTATTCGGCCAGCCTTTTGCGATGTCCAAAGGCCCTGGGCATTCCTTCCTGCTTGAACAGTTCGTACAGCCGGTCCTCGAGTCGCTGCTTCTTGCCCAGCGACCCAAACGACCGCATCACCTGTTCAACCCGCTCCTGGATTGTCTGCGGCTTCTTTTTCTTGGGCCGGCGCTTGCGCTTGAGCTCAGCCAGAGCCTTCTCCCCAAGACCGGTTGTATACTGGTCAAGGACATCGCCCAAGTCGGAAAACGATGCCCCACACGCCTTCAGGTAGTCGGCAATCAGACCAAAGGTCGGATACCTGGCCTTGCCCAACTCAAGCCTGGATATGAGACTGGAAGAGCTGCGGCCTGTCCGTCCCATCAACCGGGCCACTTCGTCCTGCTTCAAGCCTGCATGGATCCGAATCTGCCGCAACCTCCTGCCCAAATCAGGAGTGAACTGAAACCGGTCTTCAGGGTACTTCATCGCAGAATTCTACTTCTATTCATTTTACAATATCGTCTAATGGAGTCAAGCCTGCAAGCTAACAGGCTGATAAGCTGCCAGTAAGGCTAAATATGCCGTAAGTTACGCACTTAGAGGTGAAAAAGCCAACCGAAAACAGATACATAGGGGTCGTCCCCCTCGTGCTCTTCCCGGTCGCCTGGAAGGTCACTTCCTCAGTCCTCGGGAAGGTCATCTCCTGAGCCACCTGGAAGGCCTCCTGCACGGTCCTCGGGTCTGTGCTCTCCTGGGCCATCTGCCCAGCCATCTGAACTGTATCCTGGTCGGTCGTTTGCCTGGTCATCTGGCCCGGCACTCTCCACAAGCCCTGGCCCGTGGTTCTCCAGGCTCTGGCCCGGGCGCTCCCCCAGGTGCTTGTCCGGGTGATTCTGTGGACGCTTCCCTCAGCCCCTTGCCCGGTTCCCCATCCAGCCGTTTGGCCGTCCTGTTTCCCGGCTCTTCCAAGCCCGTCTTGGCACGACCGTGTCCAGTCCGTTCACCAGTTGCCATACCCTGACCCCGGATTCATGCTCCTCCGGCCCAAACTTCGGTCTCCCCTACTCGTTCCTGTTCTCTTTTCCTGCTCAGCCGTACACCCGAGCATACCCTTCTGACGATTTCCGGGTCGGTTGAACCAATTGCTCAATCCCTTGCGACAGGACCCCGCCTCTCCGCATCCTTGGCGTTCCTGGCGGCTGAGTCGAATTGCGAATGACGAATGCCGAGTGGCGAATGGAGGTCAACGGAAGATTGCCGCAGTCGCTTCGCTCCTTCGCAATGACAGCAGGGTCTGCAGTTTTTGCACTTTGCCTTTTGCAATTTGCACTTTGACTTTTGACTTCTCCTCGCTGTGTCTATCTGTGTTCATCTGTGGTTAGATTTCCTCTTGGCGCGCTTGGCGGCCTTGGCGGTTATTATTCGGGAGTCTTTTCCTTGCCTTGGCGTTCTTGGCGAGCTTGGCGGTTATTATTCGGGAGTCTTTTCCTTGCCTTGGCGTTCTTGGCGAGCTTG
>JAUWNN010000180.1 GCA_030612625.1 Caldifarciminota bacterium | reverse complement strand
GATGCGGCACTGGGACGAGATCGCTTCCGGTCTGCGCGAATCACCGCGCAAGCGCAAAAGCCAGCACGGAAGACTGTCATCTAAAATCTCGCGCTTCAAGTATCTTCGTTAAGTTAGCGCTTATGGGGTGACACCCTGACGGGAGTTTCGAGACACAATACTTATCTCGGAACGGTCTTGAGCGGTCGTGTTTTGCTTGTCCACTGCCCACCAGCATTGCCGGTGCGGCGGGAATTGACAAGCAAGCAGATGGCCGACGGCTGACAGCCCATCGGATTTCCGACCGGACAGCTATCCGAAGTAGGCTTCCATCCGGTCGAATGCTTTGTTGATTTCCTGTTCTGACACGCAGAAGGACAGCCGCAGATGTGACTGACCGGTCGGGCCGAACGCTATTCCGGGCGTTGTTGATACCTTTGCTTCCCTCAGGAGGTTCTTGCAGAAAGTTGTTGAGTCTTTACCCTGGTCCAACAGTATCCTGGGAAACATCAGATAGGAACCGCCCGGCTTGTGGTAGTCAAACACCGAGCTCAACCGGTCAAGACGCTCGCACATCAAGTTGCGGGTGGACAGGTAATGTTCTCGGAATCGGACAACGCAATCCTGCGGACCTTGCAGAGCAGCAAGCGCCGCATACTGGGAAACCACCGGCGCACAGATAGCAAAAGGAATGTGAGCTTTGGAAATCTGCGGGACCAGCTCCTCGTCCGCGTGCAGGTAACCGACCCGCCAGCCGGTCATCGCATAAGTCTTGGTGAACGTGTAGCAACTGACCGTGCGCTTTCTCATTTCGGGGAGGGAGGCGATGCTGAAATGGTAGTTGTTCTCATAGGTGAAATACTCGTACGCCTCATCAGTAATGGCCGTCAGGTTATGCTCTATGCAAATATCGGCCAGTTGGCATAGCTGTTCCTCGGAAAAGACCGTACCGGTCGGATTGCTCGGTGAGCAGTACATGACCGCTTTTGTCTTCGGAGTAATCGCCTGCCTGACGCGGTCAATGTCCAGAATGAATCCCTGCTCTTCGATAGTCGGCACCAGGACCGGCTTTCCCGAAGCGATAACGACCTGACGGATGTGGGTAGAATATGTCGGCGACGGCAGGATGACTTCATCACCCGGGTCAATCACGGCCATCAGCGCGGCAGCCAGTCCTTCAATCGCACCGACCGTAACGATTATCTGCGCAGGGTCGGCATCAATACTATTGTCCCGCTTGAGCTTGGCAGCGATTTCCCGGCGCAAGGCCAACAGGCCCGAGCTTTCAGAATACCCGCCGACAAGCCCTTTTTCTATCGCTGCAACCGCCGCCTGCTTGATGTGCTCCGGCGTATCGGAGGTCGGTTTGGCCCAGGACAGAAACGCTACGTCCTCGACCTGTTTTGACAACCTTGTCATTTCGTGGATGGCGGACTTCTGTATCTGCTGAACCCGATTTGAGACTCGCGGACTGTGGTTCATCTCGCAGTCGGGGTCAAGCCTTGACATCCGGCAAGGGAACTTCGGAAGACGTTGCGGTTAGTCGCTTCCATCACTCATCAGAATACGGCGCAAAAGGGCCGTTGTCAACCAGCCGAGTGGTGGAGCGAAGGACGGTATGCGGTCAGCGGGCCGCGGTAAGCGGATGGCAGTGCGTGTTCGTTGACCCGGACCAGGCTCGAGGTATGCTCTTGTGATGAGTGACCGGCTGCCGGAATGCGTCCGGCGATTGTTGTGGGATGTGCGGGTGGAAACGGTTGACATCAAGCGCCACAGTCGTTTCATCATCCGCCGGGTGCTTGATTTCGGGGACCCGGCCGCGGTGAAATGGCTGCGTAAGACCTATCCGGACGACACAATCAAGCAGGTGGTGGCTGAGAAGCGCGGGCTGGCACTGAAGACCCTGGCGTTCTGGACCGCGTACTATCACCTGGACCAAGACAAACAGCATGTTTGAGCAAGCGCTCAGTCCAGCGGCCCGGGACCTGATTCAGAACCTGAATTCAGAACTGGAGCGGTTCGGGTTCTATCTTGGGGGCGGGAGCGGATTGGCGCTGCAACTGGGGCACCGGATTTCCGAAGACCTGGATTTCTTCACCGCAAACGAGTTTACTGCCGAAGCGGTATCGCGCTGGCTGGAAACCAGGCAAGGGTACGAGGAGACCCTGGTCAGTCCGGGCACGCTGCACTGCAGGTTGGGCAAAGTGAAGCTGTCGTTCATTCATTTTGCGGTACCGCTCTGCTATCCGCTGGTTGAGTTCGCGGGCATCAAAGTCTCAGACTGGCGCGACATTATCGCGGATAAGTTCAAGACCCTTTCCCAGCGGGGCAGCCGCAAGGATTTCTTTGACCTGTATGCCGGTTTCACGCTCGGCAACCTGAGCATTGCGGACAGTGTGCGCTTGGTCCGGCAACGGTTTGCCGGAACCGGGCTCGATTTCTACCATGTGCTCAAGAGCCTCGGCTATTTCAAGGATGCCGACAACGAGCCTGAATTGAATCTGCTGAAACCGGTTCCCTGGGAAGACGTAAAAGGTTTCTTTCTCCAACACCTGAAGGAATTCGAGAAATACCTGCTCGCGGACTGAAGCCGGTCAGGACTCCGGTTCCGGAGCGAACTGCATGTCGTGGCCCTGGGACCAGGTGAGGTGGAACAGACCCGAGTTTGCCACGATTTCCCTGGCATCGGACAACTTCATGTGGCCGGGCTCCATGAAGAAAATTCCTTCCGGTTTGACGATGCGATGGATTTCGCGAAGCAGGGCCGGCCGGTCACTAATCTGGTGAAACGCATCAAGGCACAGCACCAGGTCTGCGCATGAATCCGCAATCCCGGTGTCATAGGAATCAACCAGGATGGTTTCGATATTTGCCAGCCCGAGCCGGGCCGCTTTGTCCTTCACGGTCTTGATTGCCAAGGACTGAACGTCGACCGCAAACACCTTGCCTTCAGGCCCGACCCGCTTCGCTACCTCAAACGTGAACCGGCCCGGACCGCAGGCATAGTCCACGACCACTATGCCTTTCTTGAGCGGCACCCGGTCCAGCCGCTTGCGCGGGTCGAAGAACAGCCCGACCAGCTTGTACATCCAGGCCATGGCCCGAAACCCGATGTCGGGCATCAGCTTGATTCGTCCTGTGTCAGCCATCAATCCAGAATAGCCAGACGTGGGCTGGTGTCAACGCCAAGGAAAGGATGAAGTGTGAAGGCGGAAGGATGAACGCGAATGACGAATTCCGAAGTGCGAATAGCGAATGTCGAATCCGGCAATCGGAATTGGGATGACCGCCAAGGCCGCCAGGAAGGAAAATAGAACACAAAGGCACGAAGAATACAAAGAAAGGCAGAAGTCAAAAGGCAAAGGTCAAGAGCCAAAACCGCAGACCCCGCTGTCATTGCGAAGGAGCGAAGCGACTGCGGCAATCTTCCGTTGCAGGCGGATAGCGGAAGGCGGTCAGCGGAAAACGGAACGCGGTCGGCCTGCCCAGGTCTATTTGACTCTTGTGTACCCCTCAGGCACCTCGAAATCAGATGCGGGCAACTCGTCAACCGCTACCGACTTCACCTCGATATAGGAAGTGAACAGGAACTCAGGCAGTTTCGGTTCGGGTATCTGCTTGACGATTTCCTTTGTCACCTGTTTCTTCAGCGCGCTACGCAGTCCGCCCAATGATGTCGGGAAGCTCGGCTTTTTCTCGACCGGTTCTGGTTCCGGCTCAGGCTCCGCTTCTTTTGCCTCAAGGCGCCACTTCACCTCGGTCACTATCGGGTAACCTTCCAGCTTGGCCAGTTCCTCGGCAACCTCTTCCAGTTTCTCCTGAGCGTCATCGGAATCCACACCATACATTATGGTTATCATGTTCAGGCCGAGCTGTTCCATCTGCTGCGGCGAAACCTCAAGCCCCAGTTTCTCCAGCATCTTCTGGTTGAACTCGCCCTTTTCCTTCTGAGCCTGGGTCAGCACCTCGGTCACTGGTGTCAGCCAGAAGTCAACGGTCATCTCCTGCCCCAGTGTATCGCCCTTCTCCTTGTTCCTCAGAACAAGCCTGTAAGTCAGCAGGTATTCTTCGCACGGGAAACCATTGATGTCCTTGGCATTGCCGGTCTCCTCAACCGAAATCTCAGACTCGATAACTTCATACTTCCCTCGGCTCTTAATTGCCACCGATTCGGTACGGTCTTCCACTTCTTCAGGGACCTCAATGCTTGGGACCTGCAGCGGATTCTCGGTATAAGTCTTGTTGCCGTGGTTGATGTTCCAGATAAGGTCCTTATCGAGCCGGGTGGTTTTTGCGGTGTTGCGGTATCCACCGGCCACCGCTCCCATGATTCCGCCGACCATACGTGTGTTGGCGATTTCATACAGCTTTTCGCCCTGGTATTCGGTCTTAGAATTCGTTTCCGCATTACCCAGGCCCGAAACCAGACTGATGCGGGTGAGCATTTCCATCCTGACATCACTGAACCCGAGATTCACGAGCACAGCCAGCGCCAGAATCAGAACCGTCAGACTTCTTTTCATAATGTTACCTCCGGCTGGATTATAGAATCTCTAGGCTGACAGTCAACATTACTGTCGGTTTTTCCGCAATACATGGCGATATGCCTCCGCGCTACCATCAACCAAACAGCCTGTCTTGCCCGAGCTACCAGTCGAATATCCCGCCGGACTTGACGCCCAGCGTATAAGTCATCGCGTCCCAGCCCGGCACGTATTCCAACTGGATATGCGGCGTGATTGCATACAAAGTGTAGCCGGCACCGATTCCCAAGTAATTGCGGGGGAACTCTGAAGTGACCGGAAAAGTCTCCTTGATGTCCTTGAGTTTGGTGTGCACCCAGGTATAGGAAAGAAAGACAAACGGCTTTCTGGCCCGGGCCTCATGTTTCGGGAACCAAAGTAGTGAAAGACTGACCGGAGCGGTTCCGAAAGCAGAATAGGACACAATCGGGTCTTCGAACCCCTCGGTAAACAGCGTCAGATTATGGATTCCCTTAACTCCGAGCATAGCCCCGAACTGCTCGTTTATCCGGACCCCACCCCCGAACTCGAACACAGAAGTCTTACCCACGAGCAGGGTCTTACCCTCCAGGTTTGCCCCACCAAGCGCAATGTCCCATAGACCGACTTCAAAGAGCGGGGTGATTTCCAGGTCCTGAGCCGGCACACCTCCAACCAGTACTGTCAGCACAAGCAATACCAGACATCGCTTCATTTTCTACCTCCTTTTCGGCCAGTCACCCTATTATTACGACGAGCATGAAATGTTTGACAGTTCTTCATGTCACCCTGAGCGAGCGTAGCGAGTCGAAGGGTCTCTCCCGCGAGATTCCTCGACTCGTCTGACTCGCTCGGAATGACAAGCATTTTCTGCTCTCATTAGTATCTCGGCATCATACTTCTCGCCAGGAGAGAAACCAATGCTTGCTAGGGCAGGTCCTCAAGCTTCTGCCTGGTCGAGTCGGTCAGGCCGTTGTAGTCGGTTATCTCAAACAAAGCCTCTTGCGCAAGCTCGACCGCAGTGTCACCTTCAAGCCGCTTGCCCTGCACCAGGTCAAAAAGCTCATTCAGTTCCCGTTCCCAGACCTGGATGTCCATGTCAAAGATGGCTTCTTCGTCCGGCTCGTCCAGGTCCTCGTTGCAGCAGTAGGTTGGCAGGAAAATGGTAGTGTCCTGGTCGGCCGGAACCGTAAAAGAGAATTCCTGTAAAAGCATCATATACTGGTACTCGTGGTTTCGCGGGTTGAAAACCAGACCGGCCGGCATTCTGTCATTGATGCGCTTTGCCGTGGTGTTGAGCACCACCAGCTTCAACGGCAGGAATGAAGCCGGAATTTCATCGTCATACCCGATGATTGACTTCTTTTCCAACCCCTGAACAAAGTCAAAGGATTTGCCGCCAATCGGCTCGAAAAAGCCCCTTTCCCACTGCCGCTCCGGCGGTTTCTCGCAGACTCCGGCAACCAGAATCAGGGCTAGGAATACAAACAACATCACTCGATATCTCATACTGCTCCTTTCATCATCATGACATGATGCCGGCTCGAACCCGACCTGTCAAACCGGACCCCAGAACCGAAATAGAAACACAAAGACACAAAGTCACGAAGGTCGCAGACCAAGAACCACGCGGCTTTGTGACCTTCTCTTCGTCCGATGTTTGCTTCACCCAATGGGTGACGTCCTATTCCAGTCCGAGTCCTCTACTTTGTACTACAAAGGTACAAGATCGTCGTTTTCGCGAAGATGTTTTCCGCTGTCATTCCTGTTTCGTGCCTTTCGTGATTTCGTGGCTAAGCCTGGTGGGGTTGCGGCCCTGCGGGGGCCGCGCTAGGCTCTTAGTGTCTTTGTGTTGAGATGACTATATCGGTTTTCGGGTTCCGATGCTGCCTTGACACATGGCAAACACAGACCTAAAATGCGGCTGTTGAATTGCGAAGGAACCTGGAAGCC
>JAUWNN010000118.1 GCA_030612625.1 Caldifarciminota bacterium | reverse complement strand
TCACTCAGCGGGGGGCCGGTTTCGTCAACAAAGCTTGCCCGGTCGCCGTCCGGGTCAAACGCACAGCCCAGGTCCAGTTTCTCTTTCCTTACCAGTTCGGACAGGTCGGCAAGGTGCTCCGGCCTGGGTTCGGGCGGCCTGGGGAATCCGGCCCGCAGAGCGTCCGCTTCTGTCCGGCAGTTCAGCTCGACAGGCTCGGCGCCCAATTCACGGACCAGTTGAACCGCGGCGATGGAAGCAGCTCCGTTGACCGCATCAACCCCGACCCGGAACTTGCGACCTGACAGTTGCCCGCGGATGTCTGAGAACAGATTGTTACTGGTAATCGTTCTGATATGGTCGAGGACCGCGTCGTGGTATGCGCAGGTTTCACCAACTCCTTTCCAGTCCGCACACGCAGGCTTGCCTGATTCGATAAGGGTTCGGAACCGTTTCAGGTCAGTTGCTGACAGAAAGAGGCCGTCCGGGCCGGCGAATTTCATCCCATTCCACTCCTCGGGGTTGTGGCTCGCAGTAATGATGACCGCACCGGCCCTTTTCTTCAAGCGGGTATGATGAAGAACGGTCGGTGTCGGGCAGATGCCCAGTTCTTCCACAGTGCAGCCGGTTGAGTTCAAGCCGGCCGCGGTTGCTGCGGCAAGCATTGTCCCGGAGGGTCGTGTGTCGCGGCCGGTCGCAATTGTCCCTGGTCCTGCAAAGCTGCCGAAAGCTGCGGCTACCTGACCGGCGATTTCCGGGGTGATTTCCTTACCGACAATCCCCCGGAGTCCGGAAATCCCGAAGATGGAAAGCTGCACCAGCCCTGATTATATCCAAACACCGGCAAAAGGTCAATTCAATGGCTGATGATATCCGAAACAACCGCCAAGAACGCCAAGAGGAAAACTAAACACAAAGCTTGCCCTGAGCGGAGTCGAAGGGGCACAAAGGACACGAAGAAAGACACAAGGCAAGAGTCAAAGTGCAAATTGCAAAAGGCAAAACCGCAGACCCTTCTGTCATTGCGAAGGAGCGAAGCGACTGCGGCAATCTTCTGCTGTCCTTGATTCGGCATTTGCAGTTCGTCATTCGTCACTCGCCATTCGCAATTGAGGCAACCGCCAGGACCGCCAAGAGGGAAACCAGGTACAACGAGCACGAGAAAAGACGCAAGCGTTGCCTTGACCGAAACGGATAATGTCAATATATTGAGCGGTCATGAAAATGCTTGTCATTAACTGGCGGTGCGTCAAGAATCCTTTGGCAGGCGGAGCTGAGATTTATCTCCAGGAGATTTTCCGCCGGCTGGTTCAGCACGGACACAAAGTCACCCAGCTTGCCGAGCGTTTTCCCGGTTCTGCAGCAGAGGAAACAGTAGATGGTATTCGGATTCTGCGGATGGGTGGAAAGAATACCTTCAACTTCGCGGTGTATCGCGGCCTCAAAGGCATCGTGGAGCAGGGTGACTACGACATCGTAATAGACGACCTGAACAAAATCCCGTTCTATTCGCCTTGGCTGACAGAGAAACCGGTTATGGCAATCCTGATGCATCTGTTCCGGGGCAGTATTTTCAAGGAGGCCTTTTTCCCGCTGGCCGGGTACGTGTATCTTTCCGAGAGCATCATTCCCTGGGCATACGGGAACCGGCTTTTCGCTGTGCTTTCGGAAAGCTCAAAGAGAGATGTTGTTCGGCTTGGCATCAAGCCTGAGCAGATTGCGGTAGTTCCGCCGGGCACTGATTTCGACCGGTTCAGGCCTGACCTGTCGGTGAAGCGGGAACCGATTCTGCTTCATGTCGGCCGCATAAAGCGCTACAAGGCAGTCGACCACTTGCTCCAGGCGGCCCAACTGTTGAAGAACAAAAGCAGGAAGTTCAAGGTGGTAGTTGTAGGCACTGGTGATGACCGGCCCCGGCTCGAGAAGATGACCCGGGAGCTTGGCATTGAAGGAATTGTCCGGTTCACAGGTTTCATATCTGAAGAAGAGAAAATCCGGCTGTATCGGCAGTCCGCAGTGCTGGTTGAGAACTCGGTCAAAGAAGGCTGGGGGCTGATAGTCATGGAGGCGAATGCCTGCGGCCTGCCGGTGGTTGTAGCGCGCTCGCCCGGGCTGGTTGATTCTTCGCGGGACGGGGTGAACGGTCTGTTCTACGAGTACGGCAATGTCAGTGACCTGGTTGAGAAGCTTGACCGGCTGCTTCAGGACAAAGAGCTGCGAACGCAACTAGGGCAGCAGGCGATTGAATGGGCGCATCAGTGGACCTGGGACGGAGCAGCAAGGGAGATGGAAGGAATCATCGGGCGCGCCGTTGCCCGGCACAATCGTGAGCAGAGATGAAGGGACACGGAGAATAAACCACAGATGAACACAAGTGAATACAGAGGAGAGAGCAGAAGGCAGAAGGCAAAGTGCAAACGGCAAAACCGCAGACCCCGCTGGCATTGTGAAGGAGCACATTCGGTTCCCTCAGTGTCAACTCCGCGACTGCGGCAATCTTCCGTTGCCTTTCATTCGACATTGAGACATCCGATGGCACCTGCTTCTTCGTCGCAGAACGCCACTCGACACTCGGAATTCGATCAACCGCCAAGGCCGCCAAGCTCGCCAAGGGAAGAATAAATCACAAAGGCACAGTTGATGGGCGCCGAAGACAAGACAGAGAACGCCATTGACGTTGATTCAGTGGTGAAGAACTTTCGCCGGGGTCGGGGTTTGCGCCGAAAGACGACGAAGGCGGTGGACAGAGCAAGTTTCCGGGTGAACCGGGGCGAGTTGTTCGGGCTCGTCATACTTGCGATTGTCGACCGGTACACCAGACGCAGCGGGACCCTGAGCCATTATTGAGAAGTGCGAATTGCGAATGACGAATTCCGATTGGGACGGAAACGGAAAGTGCCACTGAGAGGTGCGAATGACGAGCAATGAATCCGGTAATCGGCATTCGACAATCGGCATCACCATGGGCGACCCGGCCGGAATCGGGCCGGAAATCGTGCTCAAGGCGCTTGCCGGGTCGGCACGCCGCGGAATTCGGATTCTCGGGTCAAAGCGGGTCTTCGTGCAGGAGCAGCAGCGGTTGGGCACCAGCATTGACGCGGTCAGGGCCGTTGATGATGTCGCCGGGGACATCGGCGGGTTCTCGATGGGCAGACCTCAGGAGAACTGTGGACAGGCGGCCTTGCGATGCCTTGAACTCGGCGTAGAACTGCTCAACAAAGGTGAAATCGATGCTCTTGTGACTGCGCCGGTTTCAAAGGAGGCGCTGCGCCTGGCCGGATTCAAATGGCCGGGCCAGACCGAGTTCCTGGCCCAGAGCCTCGGGTCTGCAAGCTATGCGATGCTTGCCTGGACACCGAAGTTCAAAGTGGTGCTCGTGACCACCCACCTGCCGCTGGAACAGGTCAGCCGGCACATCACCGCCCAACTCGTGGCTGAAAAGGCGGTGCTCCTTGACCGGTTTCTGCGCACAGAAGGTGTTGTTAAGCCGCGCGTAGCGGTGATGGCCCTGAACCCGCACGCCGCGGAATTCAGCCAAGGCGAGGAAGACAGAATTCTTGAAGGCATCAGGTTGGCGCAGCGTGCCGGGGTGGATGCGTCCGGCCCGTTTCCCGCAGACGCGCTATTTGCCCGGGTTCGGGAATTCGACGGCCACGTGGCGATGTACCATGACCAGGCGATGATTCCGGCCAAGCTGCTGGGTAAGGGCGCAGGAGTCAATGTTACTCTTGGTCTTAGCCGGGTGCGGACTTCGCCTTTGCACGGCGTTGCGTTTGACATTGCCGGCACCGGCCGGGCAAAAGCTACCTCAATGCGGGCCGCAATTCGACTCGCACTGCGCTTAGTGAAACTACGCCAGTAGTCCCCCAAGAACCGGAATAGAACCATAAAGGCACAAAGATACAAAGGTAAGGAGCCAGGAGTCCCAAGGCTTTGTGCCGCCTCTGTCACTCTGAGCGCCAGCGAAGAGTCTCACACCGTCGAACCAGCCGAGATTCTTCGTCGCTACGCTTCTCAGAATGACACTGCTTCTCGGCTCCTGGCCTGTTACTTTGTACTACAAGGATACAAGGTCGTCGTTTTCGCGAAGATGTTTTCCGCTGTCATTCCTGTTTCGTGCCTTTCGTGATTTCGTGGCCAATTCGTTGCTCGGTCTCGGCTGAACCGCAGATTACGCAGATTGCACAGATAGAATCCGGAAAGGAATCTGCGTTCATCGGTATTCATCTGCGGTTACTTCTCTTTCGTGCCTTTCGTGATTTCGTGGCTAATCCTGGTTTGGTTGCGGCCCTTCGGGGCCGCGCTGTGCTCTTGGTGCCTTTGTGTTTAGTCTTCTTCATGGCATTAGAGCCCGGCATCAGCCCGGTCTTGGCCGGAAAACTTGGCCTGGTACCTTTTCCAGGCCTCCTTGCGGACATGTTCCATTTCCTGGATGGCCTGGTAAGACTCCTCCTGCCGGCCGAGGAAAAGCAGGGCATCGGCCAGGGTGGTGTAGGCGGACTGGGCGTTGGGATTGAGCTTGACAGCTCGGCGGCAGAAGGCCACAGCCAGTCGGTAATCCTCATGTCTGAAATAGAGCTCGCCCAGCAAGGCCGGGCATCGATAGTCGTCCGGTGCCAATCTGGTCAGTTTTTCAGCCATATCAATGGCATCTGAGAGCCGGTCGGCATCCCGGTAGGCCATGCTCAGACGAAGGAGGACGCTCGGGTCGCTGGGTTTGCTTTCAGAGAGTTGCTCGAGGGCCCCGATTGCCTCGGAGCACATACTGAACTGCTCATACAAACCGCTTGTCAGTCCGGGATTTCCCCCGAATTCCTTTCTGATTTCCTCATAGACGTCCAGCGCGCTGTCAGTGCGGCCCAGCCGCCTCAGGCAGTCCAGCAGATAAAAATAGCCGGCCGGTTCCTTCGGCTCCTCATGTATCGCCCGGCCGAATTCGGACGCTGCCTGCTCCACCATTCCCTCATAATAATAATCCTGGCCAAGCCTCTGGTGAGGGCTTTCCAGGCTCGGCTCGAACCCCTTCGCTATCCGGTACTCAGCCAGGGCCGCGTCAAAATCCCCACTCATTGCGCAGAACGCACCAAGCGCGACATGGACACGGACATTCTCCGGGTCCAGTTCCAGCGCCTGGCCAAAGATATCTATTCCGTGCTCCTTGTCGCCAGAGTACTCGTACAGGATACCAAGACCGATCTTCAGGTCCAGATTCCGGGGCAGCATTTGGAGCGCTTTCTCAAAAAGGGATTTGGCGCGCGAGAAATTAGACAGATACAGGTAACGCACCGCTTCGCACGCGATAGTATACGGATCCCGGGGATTCAACTTCAGGGCATGGGAGCATGTTTGTTCGAGCGTCTCCTCCTGCGTAAGAAGATGGGCGCAGAGCGCAACGAGGTAATGGGCGCGCAGGTTATCAGGAGCAACTCGCAGCGCATCCTCAAATAGCTCAAGTGCTCTTTTGTCGTGTTCGCGGTAGAAGGCGGAAAGCCCCTCTAGAAGGAGAGGTTCTGCCGAGGGGTTTTCGGGCAAAGGGCTGCTTTCTGAATGCTTGCCGCTGGAATTCATCAGTTAATTCTATCCTGTCGCGGTGTTTTGGCAATAGGGAATCGGAACGCAATATTGATACTCTACACCAGCTTGCCTCCGGTGGGTTTCAGACAGGCAAGAACTCCTTTATTGTCTCCACAAGTCTGACCAGCGGATTTCTTCACCGTGTTGAGCCATCGGATTGCACCTGCCCTTCAGGGGACAGAACAGAGCAGACAGTTGCGGCAAAGCCGTGGCACATTGCACTCCTGAAGGTGTTGACGCTTGGCACTTTCTTGGTAGCGTAAGATGGTAGCGATGGCACCCAAGACGTCTTCGCGATTCAGCCGAAAAGAAGGATGGGTATTTGTCGGCATCCTTGCGACTGCGGTTCTACTCCGATTAGCCTACCTGTGGGTCTACGCCCACAACCTGCCCTTTTTCGACTACCCTTTTGGAGATTCGGAGATATACCTTGATTGGGCCAAGAGTATTGCGGCCGGCGAGCTACTCGGGCCGGGTGTGTTCTACCGGGCACCGCTCTATGCGTACATTCTGGCCGGCATTCTGAAAACCGCAGGCGGCAGCCTGGTTGCAGTCTATGCGACCCAGACGCTGATCGGACTTGCGACGCTGACAATAACCTGTTCTATTGCCAGGCGGCTGATTGGCCGCAAGGGGGCGCTGGCTTCGCTGGTACTGGCTGTGCTGGCGGGAGTTCTTCCATTCTTTGAAGTCAAGCTTGTTTCAACAAGCTGGGTGGTGTTCTTCATGATGCTCGGCATCTGGCTTCTTGTGCTGGGCCGGGACGTGGGTAAACGGTGGTGCTGGCTTTTGGGTGGACTTGCTTTCGGAATAGGCATACTCACCTGGCCCGGGATATTCTTGGTCGTTTTGGCGGTTTTTCTCTTCGGTATTCTCGACCGGGAAGTCGGCTGGTATCGGGTGGTGATAATGGCTGCAGGCTGTCTTCTAGCGGTTCTGCCTGTTACAGTACATAACCTGGCAGTTGGGCAGGACTTTGTCCCGGTGAGTTCGAACGGCGGTTTCACCTTTTATCAGGGCAACAATCGCCTGGCGGTAGGTACGTTGGCCCACCCGCCTGAGGTTTACCAGTTTCAGCGTGATGGTCGGTACTTAACCGGTATCGCGAATCAGGAACGATTTGAGCAGGAATATGCCGAGGAGACCGCCGGTAGGGTTTTGCGGCCTTCTGAGGTGTCGGGATTCTGGCTGGGAAGGGCGTTCGGCTGGATAGCGAAGAATCCCGGCGACTGTGTGGTGCTTCTTGTGCGGAAACTGGTGCTGGCTTTGTCTGATTACGAGTCGCCTTCCAACTATAGCTTCGACCTTGAACTTGAGACGGTTTGGCCCTTACGGCTCATGGTTGTGCGATTCGGCCTGTTTCTGGCTTTGGCGACAATCGGGTTCGTCGTGGCGCGTTCCTGGCGGCATTGGCCGGCATATGCGGTCATTATCGGAGCATTCGCAGCGCTGCTCCTGTTCTATGTATCGGCCCGGTATCGGGTGCTCGCGGTGCCGGCCTTGGCAATTATCGGGGGTAACGGGGTGGTTGTGCTCTGGAAACGGATTCGGGCAAGACGAGGCTGGTTCTTCCTGGTGGTGGTGGGTCTGGGTGTGTTCTTTGTAGCAAGGCTGGGTTTTGTCCTGCCTCTGCGGCGGGGGTCGGCGTTGCTGCTGGCCAACGGTTACCGCAATCTTGGCGAGGTCTATCATTACCGTGTCCGCGAACCGGAACGTGCCAAGAAGGCTTATCAGCGGGCAGTGGAAATCTATCAACTGAATATCAACCCGAGCTGTCTTCAAGAAAGGCTGGCGCTTTCGGAAACACGCCGGCTTTTGCAGCGGCTTGGCACGGAAAGGGTTCGGAAACCCGAACAGGATGCCGAAGCAGCAGAACTGGTGCAACAGGCTGAGCAGGCTTTGGCACATGGGGACTCGGTTGCCGCACGGTCGCAGCTTGAAAGGGCGCTTGCCGCAGATTCGGGGATGCGCTCGGTCTACCTTCTACTCGGGAGCATTCTTGGTGCCAGAGGCGAGGAGAAACAGGCACAGGAACTGTTCAGTGCCGGGACACGCCGGTTTCCGGATGACCCGGTTATTCTCTACAACTTCGCCTATGCAGCACTCAGTGCCGGTGATTACGATACCGCGCTTATCGCAGCCCAACGGGTTCTTGCAATCGTGCCCAACCACCCCTGGGCCGAGAAGGTTGCGGAGCGCGCTCGGCGTAAGCTGATTGAGGAATAAAAAGGGTGGCGCTGAGCCGTTCCTAGAGAGGTTTCTCTACTACCCGGTAGCGTTTGTAGACCTCTCCGCCCAGCGCAAGGTCGAAGTCGTTAATCAACCGGTTGTCTTCCAGGTTCCATGACAGCTCGCACCATTGATACCCCTTGGAGCGCATGAACTTCTCGGTCTCATAGAACAGGAGAACCGGCAGGCCCAGCCTGCGATATTCTTTCTTGAAACCGAATACCAGTGCCCGAGCACCGGCTATCTTACGCCGGTAGTAGAGAAACTTGAGTATCCCGAGCAGGCCGAGTTTCCCGTTCAGACGTCTGAGCACCTGATTCATGTCAGGCAGGGTTATTGCCAACCCGGCCGGCTTCCCATCGTAGAATGCCAGAAGCACCATTCCCGGCTGGGCGAATTTCCTGAGTTGCTCGGCCAGGAGGTCCATTTCTTTATCCGTCATAGGTGAGAAGCCCCAGTTCTTCTGCCAGGACGCATTGTAGAGCTCTCTGATAATGACCATTTCATTACTGAGGTCTTTCATATTAATCGGCCGCACTGCAATACGTGGATTTCTCCTGAGTTTCTCTGCCAGATTAACAAACCGCTGCGGCATCGGTGTCCGGGCGTATTTGATAAATGCCAGCAGGTCTTTGGCTTTCTTCAGGCCGTAGTTCTCGGCCAGCTTCAGGTAATAGGGCGGGTTGTAGGGCATCATCAAGACCGGGGGCCGGTCAAACCCTTCAGTTAGAAATCCCCACTCGTCGTTTGAGGACGGACTCATCGGCCCGCGCAGAACCGTCATATCATGATTCCTTACCCAGCCGGCCGCGGCATCGAACAGCGCGTTGGCAACCTCCTGGTCATCCGGGCATTCGAAGAATCCGAAGGACCCCAGCTTTTCGTTCCAGAGCTGGTTATAGTTGTCATCGACCTGGGCGCTGATTCGGCCTACAAACCTGCCGTCCTTCTCAGCGAGGAACAGCGTACCGCGGGCATGGTTCCAGAATGGATGGTGTTCGTAGTCGAGTATGCAGCGGACGTCCTTCTTTAATGCCGGCACCCAGTTACGGTCGCCCGAGTATATTCTCCAGGGCAGGTCAATGAAGGTCTCAAGCTGAGGAGGAGTTTTGATTTCAGATATCTGAGTCACCGCGTACCTCGAACAGAAAGGAATTCCGCCTGTTGCGCGTTGTACACCCTTACATTAACCGATAGGAAAAGGGGTCTGTCAAGTAAGTCGTGCTGTTGATTATGTTCGGGATATTGTAGCTGGCCACAGATGAACGTCAATCATTCCGAGCTTAGTGGGAGCGGCTTGAGCCATCTGATGGCACCTGCGCTCGCGTAGCGGTCGGTCTTCCGACGGGCGCAGAGCCCAGCCGCGACAGAATCGGGACAA
>JAUWNN010000123.1 GCA_030612625.1 Caldifarciminota bacterium | reverse complement strand
GGGGATAACCCCGGGTATCCCCCTGGGTATGGCTATCCTGGCGGCCAGGATGACGGCTATCCGGGTCATTATCCAGGTGCTCAGGATAGTGATTGTCCAGGTGACCTGGCTGGTAGCTATCCAGGTGGTGCGGGTAGCTATACAGACGGTTATCCCGGTGGCAACTACCCTGGCCGCCATCCCAGCCACCCTCCGGGCCGCTGAGGGAAGCCGGTACCCCCTGGGGCTGTCCCGAAAGGTCCTGCGATATCGCAACCTGAAATTACCAATCTGCAATCCGAAATCGAAGGGCGGTCAGCGGAGCGCGGTCAATCAGTCACGTCTCCAGAATCGGCACCGAGTTAGGTATTATGTCCCCTTAACTCCCTCGAACGTCTGTATCCACGCCAGGTCAAGCTCTACAGGACGGCGCTTCCGCCGGTACAGCAGGTCGTTGGCCTTCCGTTGCAGGAAGGCGCGGATACTCTTGGGCGTGTCGGCGAATCTCATCCTACCTGAATAGCAGACCGGCCCATTTGTAGGTATCTCGGTCAACGAGATGGAAGCGCTCGCGGGGGACGTTGAGCTTGCCGCGGATCTTGCGAGCCTTGGCAACGCCCGGGTACTTCGACTTCGGCAGCTTGTCCCAGGGCTTGGCGAACGGGATGCCGTCCGGCACAGTCTCCTTGTTCACAACATCCTTGAGCAAACGCTCAAACCCGGCAGGATTCGCTGAGGGTAGTGCAACGGACTCGGTCGCGGCACGGATGCGGCTATCTTTCCAGAGCGCGCTGGCCCAGTCGGACAACTCGACCGGCCCGCCGTCCTTCTTGTGCTCAAGATACCATTCGGCCTTCTCCAGAAGCCACCACTCGAACGCTGCGCGTAGCTCGGCCTCGTAGGCGACCGGCCCGCATTCCCAGCGTCCTTTCACCTTCCACTGCTCGTCCCACCTGCGTTTGTACACCGGCTGTTCAATGCGCCGGATGTGCTCGTTGTCCCGGATGGCGGCCAACCGCTCGCGCCAGAGCTTCTTCCGCGCCTCGGACCACTTGGCCGGAATCAGCTTCACCGCTCCAGCGAAGTCGCCCTCGGCCTTCTTCCAGAACACGAACGGACGTTCGTCCTTACCCAGCGGCTCGGGCGCACCCTCACCCTTGCCCTCTCCCGTCGAGGGAGAGGGAACAGGACCGACGGCGGGGTGGTCTTCGGGCAGCAAGCCATAGGCGGCATAGACCAACCAGTCCATTTCCTCCTGCAGGACAACCATCTCGGAGCGCAGCCGCTCGCGCTCAGCAACGACCCGCTCATACGCCAGCCGCAGCCCCTCAGCGTTCTCAAACGGCATGCCGATGGCCTTGTGAGACTTTTCATATCCGGGCAGGGACGAGTTCCACTTGTGATAGGCCTCGCCCGGCTTCTCGAACAACTTCTTCATCGCAAGCCGCGGCAACGCCTGACCCCGCTCCCAGCAAGCCTGGGCCAAATCCGCCAGCCGCTCCGCCAGCGGATTCCACTCCCCGCGCAGCGCCTCGGCGACCTTGTTCGGCACCGGCAACTGCTCGACCTTCCCGCCAGCAAACTCAAAGTACGTGTCTCGCTCTGGCCTCTCCGACTCCCTTTTGCTGAAGCACACCTGCTTCAGCCAGAAGAGGGCGGCGCTCGAATTCAACAAGCCGCACATCGCGACGGACGAGAAGGCTGTCTTCTGCTTGGAGACCACAATGATAGGGGCCGGCCTCCGGTACAGCCTCCTGTCGGCCGCCACGAAGAAGTGGTTGTGAGTGGCAATGAAGCTGAAGGGCAGTATGTGTGTGTCGACTAGTTTCTGGTCGTTGATGATGTGATAGCCATACCAGAGTTTGCCGTCTTCGTCGTAGGTCTTGCCCGAGAAAGTGGCCCGTGTACCCAACGGCTTTCTGTACCACGTGAGGTATCTGCGCTCGGCAGGCCACTTTCCCAAGTCAACGGGGCGCCACTTGTGGTCATATGGACGCAGTACGTAGCAACTTCCGCCCATGCACCAGTTGCGAATATCCTCCCCCGTTGTGCAGAACTCTATGAGGTCGCGCGAGAGGTCCAACCTGCGGGCGAAATCCGAAACGAACAAGAAGATATCCTCGGCGTTGGTGAAGAAACAGACGCCTGTTGAATCAACCAGGTCTCGGACTGATACCTCGGACGTCAACTCAGCCACGGTGGATTGCAGCCCGGCGACCATGACCCACGGGTGCGTGGACATCTCCTTGCGTGGACGGTCGTGAACAACCAAGGTCTCGTCTTCGTAGCCGGCGCGTTCGTGGTGCTGCTCAAGTAGTCGCCAGAGGGGCGATTCCACGGGTGGCGTACGCAGGTCACCGCCTCCTGGCAATGTGGCCACGACGCGCACGGGGGTCTGAGCGGGAGGCTTCGAGTTGCGAGCAAAAACGAGGCAAGTTGGAGTGCCGTGACCCGGGAACATCAGGCCGGAGCAGTCCATGACCTTCTGCAGGTCCACGGCCGGAAGCAGTAGTTCGACTAGAGGCCTGCCAAAATCCCGCGTGGCAAAGGCGTTGGAGACGATGTAGCCAAGCTGGCCACCAGGCCGCAGAATGTCACGCGCCAGCGGGAAGAAAGGCACTAGCAGGTGGTACTTCTTGAAGCAGAACGGGTGCCAACGTTCACGCCAGAGTTCGCGCTTCTTCTTGTCCCGTGCTGTCACGAACGGTGGGTTGCCGACGATGATGTCGAACCCGCCCGAGCGCGTGTCCTCGGCCGGCAGGTCCATCTGGCCCTTGAGTTCGTTGCCCAAAGCCAGTTTGCCATTGAGCGTAGTCTTGGGCTGTTCGGGATAGAACACCTGCGGGAAGTCGATGCGCCAGGCGAAGTTCAGGTCGCTACCCAGGGTTGCCCCCTCCAGCTTGCGCAGATCCAAGAGTATGTCGTGCCGGAGGAAAGTGTGGCGTCTGTAGCTTTGAATGGGCTTCCCCTCCTTGTCCCTCTGGGGTTCCAGTTGCCGCTCAAACGCAACGACCTTGGCCTCGTCGGCGTCGAGCCCGGCAAGGGCTTCATCTAGGCGTCCCAGTTCAGCATCCGCTAAGGCTTTGCCCTTCTTGCCCTGACCCATACCGGCGAACTCCTCGGGTGACTCAGACCTAATGCGCTGCTTCTCGTGCTTGATCATATGACGCGCAAGCGCAATGCGTCTACGCAGTATATCGAGTCGCCACTTGAGCTTCTTGAGGGATTTTGTCTCGCTGTGGAGCTTCTCCCCTAGTGCCAGAATGCGGTCTATGTCTCTTCGGTAGACAGTCGCCCTGCCGGAGAACCCCCGGAGCGGCACTCCGCAGATGTGGTCGTGCAGGCTGTCGCCGCGCTTGAAGTTCATCTCCAGGTTGGGCAGTTGCGAGATGTCTTTGAGTGCTTTCTGGAACTGCTTACTGCCTGTCTCGAATGGGTCCACGCCGAGGTCGTAGTCAATCACCAGGCTGAGCCACAGCCGCAACATGCAGATTTCGATTGCCTGCTGCTGGATGTCGACTCCAAACAGGCAGTTCTGGATGATGTCGGCTTTGGTGTCCTGAAGCCATCTCGTGCCCTGCTGTCTTGTCGGGTCGATGTAGCCGTTGGCCGCTGCCTGGGCCAGGCGGCGCAGGTTGGTCAGTTCGTGCAGCAGGCCGACCATGAACGCACCGGAGCCGACCGCGGGGTCGCAGCAGCGGAGTGGTGTAACGAGTTCCAGAAGCCGTGTGCCTTGCTCGGGCGTCAGGATTTCCTTGAGTTGTTCCAGTTCTTCTTTACTCAGGCCGTCTGAAGCGTCCAGTTCGAGCAGGCGGCGGAGACGGGTAGACCATCCGGAGATTGCCGCGTCGCTTCGCTCCTCGCAATGACTACCGAGACGGGGGTTGAGATACTGGAACAGAACTTCGCGGCAGATGAAGTGGACGACGATGCGCGGGGTGTAGTAGGAACCAGTCTGCTTGCGCTTGTCCGGTGCGGTTGCGTCGGGGTCCGCTGATTCGGCATGAAGCACGATGGACTCAAACACCTTGCCGAGCATCTCCGGGTCAACCGCGACTTCCTGGTTGAGCGGCGTGTCTTCGCGGACCGTGAAATTGAAGGCTTCCAGGAGCTCGTCGAACACCAGGGCAAAAGTCGAGTTGCGGATGGGCAACGGCGGGTTCTGGCGTTTGCGCCGGGGCGATGGCTCAAACTCATCGTCATTGAACAGGCCGCCGTTCAGGAACGGCACGCCGTCCATCCGCGCGAATGCACCGCCCCCTGGTGATGACAGCGCCCAGAACAGCTTCTCCAGGAAGTCACTGTAGTACGTGCATTCCTTTGGCTTCGCCGCATACGCCTTGAAGTTCTCGCGCAGGAAACCCCGGTTCTGATTCAGCCAGCCACGATTCTGCACGAAGTAGAGGAAGATCAGCCGTTCAAGCAGGAGCTGGGCTTTAGAGTAGGCGTCGGCCGAAGACATTTTGCCGAGCCTCTCCAGGTCCTTCTTCACTACCTGGAGGACTGTATCAAACTGCTTGAAGAACTTCTTTGTAAGCGGCTCCTTGTCAAAGGCCCTGGTCCATTCCTTGAGCCAGACCTTGTGGTCCTCGGGTTCCTCCGGCCACACGAGGTGAGGCAGGTTGTCAGTGATAACGGTCCGGCTCGGCTCGCCATGCTTCCAGCCGAAGGTCGCCAGCCTTGCTTCGCTGACTTTGCCTGTGCCGAAAGTGTCACGGAAATGTCCGAACACATACCGCTTGTAGTCGCAGGTGCAGATGAACAGGATGTTGTCGAGTTGCCACGAACGCAGATTGGAGTCCTTGCGCCGGGATGATACCAATCCACGGAGAACCGTCCGCAAAGGCGTTGTGAACCCCTTGGTCTCGAAGACCTTGGGTTCCTTGAACTCCAGCAGGAATATGCCCCAGGGCTGTTGTTTCTGATGCAGCAGTAGCAACTCATGGCACTGGACCTTGTGGGTTGAGCGGTCGGTGCGCAGTTCGTCCTCGCTCCACTCATAGCCCACGTCGTATGGATTCTGAACTTCCGGCTCGATTGGCCAGCCCAGCGTATCGCGCAGCAGGCCCTGGGTGAAGGACCTGAAGTCTTCCGTCCGGTTCAGGGCAGATTCGATACGCTCAGGACGAACCAGTCAATTCCTCCTTGTCCGAGCCGACATGGTGCTACTGCCTGTGCAGAACGTATCGCCTCCTCGGGTCTCGAGGTCCGGTGCCGACTTCTGCGAGCATACCTTCTTTGACCAGTCTGCGCAGTCTCGTTCGGGCGGTACGGTCAGTAGTCTTCCAGAGACGGGCAGCTTCTTTGGTTGACACATCGCCTGTTTCAACCAGGTAGCGCTCCAGTTCCTCGTGCCAGACCGGATGTCTGGTTCGGGCGACTCGTTCGCTGGATAGAGTCACCCGGAAATGATTGCCCAGTTCTTCAAAGCGGGGTGGCTGGATGCCGTGTTTTCGGCTCTCGGCCAGCATTCTTCCCATTCCAGACCCCCACTGTTCAATCAGTCCAAGCTCACGGAACACGCGGCCAATTACCCGGTTGCGCAGTTTGGAGACTCCGGCCAGGGCCGCTTCAAGGGTCAGGCCGAATGGCAGGAATCCCGGATTTGTGATTTCGATCCGGGTATCGAATACCGCCACCTGTGTGCAGGAGCCGCCGATTGAGTAGTCGGCATGTACTACCGCGTTTATCACCGCTTCGCGCACAACCGCGGTCGGGTACTCAGGAATTGTCTGCCGTTTCAGACGACCAATCTCAAACGCCTGGCGGGTGTGGCGTTCAATGAAGGCGACGGTGCTCTCGACCGCCTTGGGCAGGTATTCGTCTATTTCGGTCTGGTCGATAAAGCGGGTCTTGTCTTTGCCTTTGAATCGCGCGCAGCGGATGACGGCATCCGGGAACAGTTCTCCGCGATTCTTGCCAAAGAGCAACACTGCGCCGTTGGTCGGCACCTGACGCCCGTGACGGTCAACCAGCAGACCCAGGGTTCTGAATTTCGCCCGGCTGACCGGACGCGACGCACCTGAGAAGAGCTCGGAAGCAACTCGGAAGTCTATTGCTTCCGAGTCGGATTCCCGGCAGGGCAGTTCGTCAAAAGAAGTGTTGCGGGCAAGACGCTTGATTTCGGCAATCGTCTCAGGCCCTGCGCGGCGGTTGGTCGAACCAAGACGGACGTAAACGCCAGCTTCAGGTCCTTCAGCTTTGACATAGTAAGGCCCAACCACATGGGGTACTTTGACGACAATCAGCTCGCGGTTTCGGAAGGCTTGAACCTGGATGTCAGGGACGAGTTGAGGCCTGACAGTATCGGCAACCAAACTCGCCAACCGTTCCTCTTCGGCCAGCGCGTTCTTCAGACCGATGACCTCTTTGGTTCGGTCGCGCACCCCAATAACCAGAGTGCCGCCGACAGTGTTGGCAAATGCGACTACTGTCCGGATAACATGACCGGGAGACGCCAGATTCCGCTTGAACTCAATAGTCTTGCCTTCATTGCGGGCCAGCAGAGAGATAATCATACTTCCAGCCTAGCCGGGGCAGAGGGCTGGCCGTCTATTTCCATCCAGCACACGAGCGTCGGCTTGACAGACAGCGGCAGGCCGCGGTCGCGCATGAGTTTGCGCACCCGGTGATGCTTAATGGCTTCGCGTTCCGGTGCCAGGTCTTTGACCCCGAGTTTTACAACGCGCTGCGTCCTGGGTGTAGAACGGACCGTGTTCCAGATTTCCTCCAGCCCGTCCAAAATCGCGCCGGTTTCGCGTTCTCGGTAGAACCAGTGGACTTCAGAAGTCTTTCCTTCCGGGTCGTTCGGTATCCGGTAGGCACAGAAAATACCGGGTTTGAGACTGAAGCCGGACCTCCAGGTCTTGCCGGAGAAAAGCCTGCGAGGAAGGTCGTGAAGACTCTCGTACAGGTCCGGATGTTCCTTCTGGATCTTCTCCAGCGCCAAGCGCATCTTCTCCTCAAGGCTCTCGGTACCCTCATAGGCCTGGTTGAACTCTTTAAGCGTCATCTCCTTATCATCCGGGGTGAGCAGCGCACCTTCAATACCAAGAGCTGCGTTGATGCGCAGAACTTTACCGGTGATTCGCCTGAACAACCCCAGCAGGTCTTCAAGGTCCTTGGGTGGAAGGAAGTTCCAGAAGTAGACCTTGCGATTCAGGAACTTCGGTCGCTTGAGGCGCTTCTCGATTTCGGGGTCAAGGCGCCGGTCAACCCGGCCGATGCGCTGGATGAGACGTACGGGATTCCAGTGGAGGTCGTAGTTGATGACAAGGGAAGCATCCTGCAGGTTCAGGCCTTCGGACAACACGTCGGTCGAGATGAGGATGTTTATCGGGTCCTTGAGAAACTCCCTGACCTGACCTGCCTCGCAATTGTAGTACGGAGCGAACCGCTTAATAACCTGTTCCCGGTCTACCTTCCGCCTGCTGTCAATCTCCTCTACGCCGGGCAACCCGGCGACATCACGCAGTTGCCGGAACAGATAGCAGGCAGTGTCCCGGAACTCGGTGAATATGGCAACTTTCCTGCCGCGAATATCAGGAGCGCCATCTTCAGGCTCACCGGTCAGCAAGGCAAGGAGCTTCTGCAGCTTGTCGTCTTTGGTCGGGTCTTCCTTGTCTTCGGCGGTATAGAAACGCTTGGACAGTCGGGCCAGGAACACAAGCAATGTGTTCATGTCCTCTTCGACGTCTGCCAGCAGACGGTCCATCTCGTACTCTTTTGGCTTGATGCATTCGGACTCGGGAAGGTCGTTTTCTTCCTCGTCATCGAGTTCCTCAAGCCCCAGCCGCTCACGCAGGTGGTCTTGGACCCGTTTCCAGTGACGCTTGTTCGCCAGGGTCCAGGCCTCGTACATGTCCGGGGTATAGAATCTCAGGAAATCTGCCATCTTGACCAACAGGTTCTCCAGCGTTCCCTCGAAGGCTTTGTAGGAGCTTTCGAGTCTCTTGAGAACCAGAGTTCTGATAAGACCGACGACCTTGCGCTGGTCCAGCAACTTCCGCTGGTCAGGCTCGCCCTTGCGGAATGCCTCGACGAGATAGATGGACAGATTCAAGAAAGGCGCATCCTTGCTGAAAGTCTGCTTGATTTCATCATAAATAGTGGCGTACACCTTGCGTAGCGAGTAGCGCACCACGCGCGGCCGCTGGCGCTCCGGGAATACAGGCGCATTCTCCCGTTGCTGCTCCGATTCCTTCACGTACTTGCGGCTCCGCTGGACCAGTACCTGCTTGAACAATGGCGTGCCGGTAAGAAACTCCTCAATTTCTTTCAGGTCCTGCCAGTCCCCGTGGCGGATCGCCTCCTCGAACTTCTTGTCTGGCCCGGAGAAGATTCGTCGGTAGTTCTGAATCCCCAGCCGTGAGAAATGCGCTCTATCCGGAGCGAAGTAGCTGATAAGCTGATGCAGATCAAGGAGCTTGTTATTGACTGGCGTGGCTGTAAGCAGAAACACCTTCTTGCCGGGTGTGATGCGCTTGAGGAGTATGCTGCGATTCGCGTTCGGAGTTCTGAAGTGGTGAGCTTCATCCACAATGACGACATCGGTATCGCGTTCCAGCTCAGTTAGGGCCTCTTCTGAAATCGTGCCCTCTCTACCGAAATCCGTATGCCTCTTGACCGTGAAGAGCTGCCCATAGGTGCTACGATGGATGTACTTGAGCAGAGGATTCGGGCTCTTCGCGGGTTAGTGTTGGTAGTTTGATGGGGTAGTTTTGGCCCAAGTCGTTGTAGGGCGGCACGTTGTCTTGCTTGCAGTAGGCGTCAGAATTTGGCATGATTTCACCATGCGCAGAATCAAACATCTGCCCGATGCTTATGCCTTCCCCGGTTTCCGGCCGCT
>JAUWNN010000116.1 GCA_030612625.1 Caldifarciminota bacterium | reverse complement strand
AAGAACCGGAAAAGGATAACTACGAGGACATTGCCGAGTTCGAGCAGAAAAGCCCGGACCAGCGCTGGGCCTTTCTGACCGAAGAACTGTCCCGCTGCATCCGCTGCTATGCCTGCCGCCAGGTGTGCCCGAACTGCTACTGCCCGACCTGTTTCGTGGATGTCGGCAAGCCGGCCTGGGTCGGCCGGACACCGGACGAGTCGGATACGATAATGTTCCACATCATGCGCGCGATGCACATGGCCGGCCGGTGCGTTGAATGCGGTGCCTGTGCACGTGCCTGCCCGATGGAAATCGACCTGATGAGAATCAACCGCAAAGTGGCAAAGATTGTCAAAGACCGTTTCGGGCACGTCTCCGGCATCAGCCTCGATGACCCGCAACCGCTCGCAGCTTTCGACCAGAACGACGCCCAGGAGTTCATAAAAGGATGAAAAACCGGGTTATCACAAAGAAGGACTTCCCCAAGTTCGTGGGCCGACTCACGAACCAGGCCGAAGTGTATGCACCGGTCCAGGTCAAAGACAAGGACTACTCCCGATTTGGCCGAATCAAATCTGCCGAAGAAATCTGCTTCAGTCATCTCAACACCAAACTCCCGGTCAAGGAGTTGTTCTTTCCCCAGCGTGAGGTGCTTTTCGAATTCAAGCCGGGTGAACACAGTCAGGCCCAACCGCCGCCCGAAATCGAGAATAGAATCGCCCTCGGAGTGAAACCCTGCGATGCTGCGGCCCTGGAGATGTTCGACCGGGTTTTCCTGGACAAGGAATACCCTGACCCCTATTACAAAGAACGCCGGGACAAAACAACCCTTATCGGCATAGCCTGCAACCAGCCTGGCAAAGCCTGCTTCTGCACCGCGGTCAACGGCAACCCGCATGGAACCCGAGGTCTGGACCTGCTGCTCATAGACCTTGAGGACCGGTACCTGGCAATGCCGGTTTCTGAAAAAGGCGAGAAGCTGGTCACCAGCTACCCGGAAGCCGCCGGGAAGGACCTGGAGAACCAGCAGGAACTGGCTAGTAAAGCGACCAAGGCCATCGAACTCAGCCTTAACCCGAAAGAACTCAAGAACCTGCTTGATGCGAATTTCGACCACGCGGTCTGGCAGGAATTGAGCCTGCCCTGCGTTAACTGCGGGGTCTGCACCTATCTCTGCCCGACCTGTCACTGTTTTGATGTGACAGACGAGGAATACAAAGGTGAAGGAGCACGCATTCGCACCTGGGACAGTTGCCAGTTCTCGATGTTCACCCGGCATGCATCAGGCCACAACCCGCGGCCGACCGGCAAGGAACGTATGCGCAATCGGACCTTGCACAAATTCTGCTATTTCCCAAAGACCCATGAAGAAGTGCTCTGCGTCGGGTGCGGCCGCTGCATCACTGAATGCCCGGCCGGCATCGACCTGCGCGAAACCCTGCAGACCCTGCTCCAGACCCTGGCCCCGGGCAAGGAAAGTTAGATGGACAATCCCTATCTGCCCGCACCGGCCCGGATTGAGAAAGTCACCATTGAAAACGAAGCCCGGGACCTGAAAACCTTTCAATTGTCCTTCGTAGACAATGAACGTCTGACGGACATTGGAACTTCAGATTCCGGATTTCCGATTCCGGCGACTCGTCCGACGACTCGCAAGGATTTCCTTTTCCTGCCCGGTCAGTTCGGATTTCTTTCCTTGTCAGGTGTAGGTGAAGCGCCGTTCGGCATCGCCTCGGCCCCGCATGAAGACCGGGTCTGGTACACGGTCAAGAAAGTCGGGGTCTTTACCACCGCTCTGCATGAACTCGAACAAAGTGTTGTTATCGGCATGCGCGGACCATACGGCAACTCTTACCCGTTCGACCTGATGAAAGGCAAGGATGTCGTTATCGTGTCCGGCGGGTTTTCATTTACCACCCTGCGCTCCACCCTCGTCCATCTGCTCAAGCCCGAGAACCGGGGTGACTTCGGCAAAATCACCTGCGTCTACGGTGCCCGGTCCCCGGGCGAACTGCTGTACAAGGACGAAATCAGGGCGTGGGAATCCAGTTCGGACATCAACCTTGTCCTTTGCGTTGACCGGCTCGATGGCGCGGACTGGCCGAAAACCGAAGGCCTGGTTCCGAACGTTCTCAAAAAGGTCGCACCTTCTGCCCGGAACGCTGTTGCGCTGGTCTGCGGCCCGCCGATTATGATAAGATTCACCCATCCGGTCCTGAAAGAACTCGGTTTCGCGCCAGCCCGGGTATTCTTGTCGCTCGAAAACCGGATGAAATGCGGTATTGGCAAATGCGGCCGGTGCAATATCGGCACCAGGTATGTCTGCAAAGACGGTCCGGTATTCAGCTACCAGGAGTTGCTTACCCTGCCGCCTGAGTACTGACGACCGTTCACCACTGACAGCTAACCATTCACAGCCGGCGATAGAAATGGGCAGTCAGCGGGTGGGGAATAGCGGTTTTTGACTCCCCTCAGATAGCTTGACAGGGTATGGGGCGATTCTATAATTGTCGCAGTGACTGATGAAGAGCTCTTCGAGTCGCTGCTGGCCGAGACCATCAAGAAGAGTGCCTCGGACCTGCACCTCACTGTGGGTCGACCCCCGACACTGCGAATAGACGGATTCCTCAGGCCGGTTGAGCGCTGCCCCGTGCTCACACCGGAAATGACCGAGATTTTCAAAGACATCGCCACCAAGGACGTGAAGCACCTGCGCGCCCAGATTGACAACGGCGGGGGCGGCGACTTTGCCCTGAGCTTTCGCAATATGGCCCGGTTCCGGGTCGCGGTCTACAAGCAAAAGGGTTATTTCGGCCTGGCCCTGCGACTCATTCCCAGGCGGATACTCTCCTTTGAGGAACTGTTCGTCTCCACCCATATTATTCCCCGGGTCAAGAACCTGCTCGACCGGCCCCACGGTCTGATACTTGTTACCGGTCCGACCGGCATGGGCAAAACTACCACCCAGGCCACATTTGTGGACTACATCCTGGAAAGCCCGCGCCATGTCCTGACCATTGAAGACCCGATAGAATTCCTGCACGACCACAAAAGCGGCCTGATTACCCAGCGGGAAGTCGGGGTTGACGTATCCAGCTTCCGCGAAGCGATAATGAAGGGGCTGCGTTCAAACCCGAATGTCATCCTGGTCGCAGAAATCCGGGACCTGGCTACGGCTGAAGCCACCATCTGGGCCGCCGAGTCCGGCCACTTGGTCATCGGCACCCTTCACACCACCAACGCACCTGAAACCATCACCCGTTTCATTGACATCTTCCCGCCTGAAATCCGGGACCAAATAAGAATTCAGTTCTCGATTTCACTCCTGGCAGTTTTCTGCCAGCGTCTCCTGCTCCGGGCCGGAGGCAAAGGCCGGGTCGGCAGTTACGAAATAATGGCCGCCACGCCTGCGGTTCGTAACCTCATACGTGAGCGCAAGATAGAACATCTACCCTCAGCCATTCAGACCAGCACTGCCGAAGGCAGCGTCGCTTTTGACGCTTACCTTGCCGACCTCTATCGGTCCGGCAAAATAACCTATGAGACCGCCATCGCATCAGCATTTGACCCAAAAGGATTCAGGGAACTGATAGAATTCAGCGGCCGCATCCGCCGGCGCTAGTCTAACAACCCGTTTCTCCTCAGACCTTCAATGACTTACCGGTAAGCCGGTTCCGCCCAATGGCAGGGTCGCACCAGAGCCGCAAAATCGTCCGATTCTACCGGCCTCGCTAAGCTCTGTCAGTACAAGGCCAAAGCCGCAACTGACATGATTTCTGCTGTCGGCACAATACCTGCAGAAAACTAGAAAGAGCATGCACTACCCTGCCCGACCCCAAAAGCCAGTGGGTGCCGTCCCCGCGGACTCTGCTCCGCCAGGCAAGCACGACGACTAACTAATTGAGGGGCGTATGCGTAGGACGCATACGGAAAGTGAAGGCAGGGGGTGGAGAACCCTCAGGCTGACTCCCCCGGCGGCCTGAGGGTCTTTTTGTGACTTCCGAATTGCGAATGACGTTCTGCGACGAAGGAGCAGGTGCTATCCGATGGCTCATGCCGAATGAATACGGAAGATTGCCGCGTCGGGCGCGCCGGCTGCGCCCTCCTCGCAATGACGGGAAGGAGAATCACTGCGGCTACGCACCCCTTGTCATTGCGAGGGCAAAGCCCGAAGCAATCTTCTGCCATTTTGCACTTTGCCTTTTGACCTTTGACTTCCCCTCGTCTGTGTTCATCTGTGTCCATCTGCGGTTTATTCTTCGTGTCCTTCGTGTCTTGGTGTTTGGTCTTTCTCTTGGCGCCCTTGGCGGTTCATCCTTCCGCTGTCTGCCCCTGTTTCCTGTATCCTTCTGTGTCTATCTGTGGTTCTCCTGTGGGTCCCGGCAATATCAGACAACACGTCTGAACCGGGTGATAGCAAACACGGTCCGGTCTGGAATCGGCTCCCAGTCCAGTTCTTTGAAAGAAGGAACCGGGCTCGGGCTCACCACCCTGAGCAGCTCTCCCTGGCCCAACCAGAACCCGGGATGGTCACCGCCTTGTTCCCAGGAGCTGACAACCAGGACATCAGCGCCCAGAAGCAACAGGTTCTGTTCCGGCTCATCCAGTCCGGACTGAATCCTCACCATGGATTCTACCGGGTCGTCAATATCAAATTCCGCAAGCACATGAAGAAAATACCTTTCGCTCGAGCTGGGCCCGTCTGGAATCCTGTTCTCGATTCTCAATCTTTCCGGATGCTGAATCTTGCCCTGGTGGCAGAAAGCCCAGGCCCTTGGCCCCCGGCCGTGCACAAAAGGCTGTTCCAGACCCCTGGATTCATCTGTCTTGGCCTCGTTCAGGTACAGAATCGCCATGTCGGTCTTTACCTCGGCAAGCGTGTCAAACTCGAGCCGTCCCGGTGAAGCGGCCCCAGACCTTGCAACTTCCAGCCGATTCCCGTAGCAGTAAGCCAGTCCCCAACTGTCATAGCTCCGGCCCGGGTTCAAGCCCATGAGTTCCTTTGCTGTTCGAACAAGAAGGTCAATTCCAAATCTGCCCGCAATAGCGATACTTATGTCCATCGTGTCAGAGCCCTGTCACAATGCCGACCCGCATCGGCCCGACTGCGAGCGCCAACCTCGGGGTCCTCCCCGAGAACCTCATCTGCCGGTCAAAACCATACATCTGGGCCGAAACATAGGCATCAGCCATGGAAAGAGCCAGAACCGCACCGGTCCACCACAGAAAAGCATTACGCCGGTTCCTGAGCCGGACATACTCCGCCTCCTGGCCTGAACGCAGCGCTTCGGTTGCCCCGATATGGTCCTTGACCGAAAAATAGCCGAGCGCAACCTCGGCCGGCCCAATCAGGGCCGCCTTCCACCAGTGACCTGTGTAAACCTGCCCCCCGCCTGGAATCAGAGCGGAAAAAAGCACGGCACGGCCCGGAGATTTGGAAAGGGTCTGAGGATCCGAGGGTACGACGGTTGCGCTATCGGATGGCACCTGCGAAGACACAGAGTCAGGGCTCGGTCCCTTGAACCCCATTTCTGTTTCTGCCTCACCCGCCGGCTGGCCCAGGGCAACACCAAAAAACGCAAGCATAACCACCCACTTGAACATCACTTCCTGACAAGAATCTCCACCCGCCGGTTGCGGGCCATTCCTTCCGGGGTGCTGTTGTCGTCCCGCGGCCTTGTTTCTCCGAAACTGCGAAGGACCAACCGGTTGGAAACAATGCCCCATCCCTCCAGCGTCTTGAGGACCTGAGCCGCCTTGGCCCCACCGTAGTCCCAGTTGCCGGAAAACCGGAGTTGCAGCCTCTCGGGAACAGGGCTGTTGTCAGTGTGGCCGGTAACCTCAATCAGCCCCTTGAGCTTCTGCAGTTCGGGCACGCACACCTGCAGAGCCGCTTCTCCCTGCTTGGTGACTTTAAAGCTCTCCGGGCCATTAAAAAGCTCGTCAAACGTGAACACCGCGAAAAAGGCGGTCTCCGGCTTGACCTCAGCCTGGTCCAACTGCTTCCTGAGCGAATCGGTCAGGCCCAGCCACATGCCGATTTCACTCTGTTGCTGAGCCAGCCTTCTGGCCTGCGGCACATACCAGGCATTGTACAGAATGAGCCCGCCTGCTACGGCCAGCAGGAACAGTACCCAGCCGATGAAGCTGAAAGTCCCTTTCATAATCAGAAGGATTCGAGCTGCCGCTCCAGCCGCGCCAGTTTGTCCTGGAATTCGGCCCGGCGCTTGCGCTCGTTCTCAACCACTTCAGGCCGGGCCCTTTTCTCGAAATTCGGATTGGCGAACTTGGCGTCAATACCTGCAATCGCCCGCTTCAGGTTATCAATCTCCTTGCTAATCCGGTCTGCCTCGCGTTCAATATCAACAACCCCTTCGAGCGGCACGTAAACTTCACATCCGGGAATTACCGCGAGCGAAGACCTGGCAGGCCGCTGGTCCGAGAACCGCAGTTCAGCCACTCGGCCGGCCTGCTTGACCAGTCCCTGGTTCTTCTTCAGGAAATCAGCCAGGTCCTGGTCTTCGGTGCTAACCACGCAGTCTGTCAACTGCTTCACCGGCACCCGCATCTCAGACCTGATGTTGCGCACCGCGACAATGAGCTGTCGCATCCTTTCGACCTTGTCGGTGTCCTGCTTATCAAGCTTCAAAGGCTCAGGCCAGGCAGACTCCAGTATCGAGCCATCGGAGAATCCCAGCCGCTGCCACAACTCCTCGGTAATGAACGGCATGACCGGGTGCAGAAGCTGCAATGTCCCCCGGAGAACCTCATACAGAGTCGCGTGCACACCGGCCGACCCGTTCTTCAATCCGAGCTTGGAGAACTCAAGATACCAGTCACACAAATCGTGCCGGAAGAAATCATACAGAGTCGCCGCTACCTGGGAAAAAGCGTACTTGTCCAGCCCTTCATTCACGCTTTCCAGCACCCGATTGAACCGGTTCCGAATCCAGTTGTCCACCGGTAAGGCTGACACCCTTGCGTTGCGCAGGGCGTCACCCTCCGGCTGGAACCCGCTGATATGGGGATGAACCAGCCGACACGCGTTCCAGACTTTGTTGCAGAAGTTCCGGCCCAACTCGAACCGTTCGTCCCAGAGCCGGTAGCTCTGAGACTGGCTTTCAAGAAACGTAATCGTGAACCTGACCGCATCGGTCCCGTACCTGTCAGTCATCTCAAGCGGGTCAACGCCGATACCTTTGGACCGGCTCATCCGCTCACCGGTCTTGGCCAGCACGGTCGAATGGATGTACACGTGGTCAAACGGAACTCTGCCCGTAAACTCAAGGCTCGAAAATATCATTCTGGCTTCCCATCGGAATATGATATCCGGGTCGGTAGTAATAAAGTCGGTCGGAAAGAACTTCTTGAAATCCGGGATCTGGTCCGGCCAGCCCATCGTCGAGAAAGGCCAGAGCGCCGAGGAAAACCAGGTATCAAGAACGTCCTCATCCTGGCGCAGCTCGCTGGACCCGCACTTCGGGCACTTCTTCGGGTCCTCGCGGGCAACGATAGTCTCTCCGCAGCCGCAGTACCAGATTGGAATCCGGTGGCCCCACCAGAGCTGACGCGAGATGCACCAGTCGCGGATATTCCCCATCCAGTCTAGATAAACCTTGCTCCATCGCTCCGGGAAGAACTTCACGGTCCCATCTTCTACAGCCTTAATCGCCGGTCCGGCCAGCGGTTTCATCTTCACAAACCACTGCTCGCTTGCCAGCGGCTCAATCACCGCATCGCACCGGTCACAGGTCCCGACCGAATGGCGATAAGGCTCAATCTTCTCAAGTAGCCCGGCCTTTTCCAGGTCCTCAACCACCTGTTTCCTGCACTCCTCGCGCGTCAGGCCCTGATAAACTTCAGGAACGGCTGCGGTCATCTTCACATCCTCATCAATGACCTTGATTCGTTCCAGCCCGTGCCGCTCCCCGATTTCGAAGTCAGCCGGGTCATGGGCCGGGGTCACCTTGACCGCGCCGGTCCCGAACTCCATCTCAACCACTTCATCAGCCACAACCGGAATCTCGCGACCGGTCAGCGGCAGCTTCAGCTTCTTACCAACCAGGGACTTGTATCGCTGGTCATCCGGGTTCACCGCCACCCCGGTATCACCCAGCATGGTTTCAGGCCTGGTGGTCGCAACCGTTACATACCCCTCACCCTCAGCAAGCGGATACCGAACGTACCACAGATGCGAATTCTGCTCCTGGTACTTGACTTCCAGGTCAGAAATCGCAGTCCTGCACCTCGGGCACCAGTTCACGATATACAAACCGCGGTAAATCAGTCCTTTCTCATAGTACCGGACAAAGGCCTCGCGCACTGCCCGCGACAGCATCTCATCCATAGTGAACCGCATACGGGTCCAGTCCAGACAGCAACCCAGCCGCCTGAGCTGGTTGACAATCCGGTTCCCGAACTTCTCCTTCCATTCCCAGACCTGTTCCAGGAACTTCTCCCTACCCAACTCAAACCGGGTCAGCCCCTGCTTTGCCAGCAACCGCTCAACCTGCACCTGGGTGCCGATTCCGGCATGGTCGGTCCCAGGCAACCACAGGGTCTCATACCCCTGCATCTTCTTTCGGCGTATCAGGATATCCGGGATGACATTGTCCAGCGCATGCCCCACATGCAAAGACCCGGTCACATTGGGCGGCGGGATGACTATTGAATACTTGGGTTTGTCAGAACCGGCGTCAGCCGTGAAAAATCCTTTATCCTCCCAGTACTTATACCACTTCTCCTCAACCGGCTTCGGGTCGTAGCGCGGAGCGAAATCAGCGTGGTTGTCTTCCAACATCGCGGGCTATTATAGAACCATCCCCATAACTGTCAATCGAACTACCGGCAATGGCGTCACCCTACTTCCTGACAAATCGGCCGATATGGCTCCAGCGCTCAAGCAGCTTCTCTATCCGGCCCTGGTTGGTGAAATAGAGCACCGTAATGGCCACGAAAACCGCTGCGAGAATCGCCCATTCCAGCCACCCGAACCGGGCGGCCCCGCTTCCAAGCCCGCACTCAATCACATTGCTCGGCAACCTGCCGATAAGGACCAGCACAAGAAAAACCGGCAAAGGCAGAGGCGTCAGCCCGGCAAGATAATAAGTCAGGTCCCCGACCGGGTTAGGTATCAAAAGCAGCAGGAACAGGTAGAAAGTGCCCCTCCGCACAACCAGGGAATCAAGCCTTGCCAGCCTTTGAGCCGGCAGAAGATAGCGCAAGAGCCTGCGGCCCAGCGCCCGGGCCAAAAGGAAATCAACGGTCGCACCACCCACCCCCCCCC
>JAUWNN010000282.1 GCA_030612625.1 Caldifarciminota bacterium | reverse complement strand
AAACAAACCCAAAGGCGCGAACGCCGCGAAGACGCCAACTTACAAGTAAGAATGCCTAATGCATGAGTCAAATCGCAGAGCCGGGCTGATTTGGAGTGCAACGACTGCGTCGTTGCCTTGGGCTGTCACCCTGAGCGCAAGTCGAAGAATTTGTTTCAACTCAGAGGATTCGCGTTGGGCGTGCGACAGCCTATCGCTGCACGACCAGCTTCTGGGTCGCGGTGAAGGTGTCGGATTCGAGGCGGACGAGGTAGACGCCGGCGGTCAGGTTTCTGAGGTTCAGGCTCAACGAACCGTTGCGCTGGGTGGCGTAAGTTTGCGTCAGAACGCGTTGGCCTGAAATATCATAAATGGTCAGCTTTGCAGGGCCAGCGCTTGGCAGCGAGTAGCGCAAGGTTGCCTGTCTGGCTGCAGTCGGATTGGGAGCGATGGTCAGTCTGGTACCGGCCCGGGATGGCCGTGGTTCTTGTATTGCGACCGGCGGGGTGTAGAAGACTGTCAGACGAGGTTGTTCTTCCGGAGATTCGTACCCGCGTGCATAGCGCCTGCCATTGGAATTGATTCGCTGCCAGCCGAAAGCTACCCAGTCCAAGGAAAGGCCGGATTCTATGGCATTCAGGCCGGCCGAATTGAGGGTTCGGGTCATGAATCCGGAAACCGGTTCATATGCAGTGTCAGTGACAACGGTCGCGGAGCCGCACTCCGAGTAGAGGATCGGGCCGGCGGTAATGACCGGGTCATTGGTCAGGTGCCGCCACAGGCCAAATGCTTCACCAAAGCCTGGGAAGGTACAATACCGCAGGACGGCTCTGGTCACTGTGCTTGTGTCTGGAATCGAGGACAAATCGAACTTGGCCCAAGACCGGAAGTCAGGGTTGGGGATGATGCCCAGGTTGTAGGTCCACTTATTGCCGTCAAACCGGACACGACCGGTCCAGAAGTTAGAAGGTTGGGGATAGACATGAGTGGAATCGTCGGTCGCAAAGCGTTGCCAGGTACGCAGCTCTGGGATTTCGGTGGCTTCGGGCAGGAAGACGGGACTGATTGCGAATGCTGAAGCTGCAAGCAGGCAGAATAGCGTAAGGCTTGCCACAGAGGTTGTTTTGGAAAGTCGGGTAATCAGGTCGGTGTTATTCATATGACATATCCCTACTGACATCTACAACCTAGTGCCGGAAACACCAGTTGTCAAGAGGTAGACCGACGAAGTGCGGGGCCGCATTCTTGAGTGCGGTCTGCTGGAAATGCCGGATTGGGAATCCGACATTGGGCATTCGACATTCGTCATTCGGTCATGAACAGTTCGTCAAACAGTTCCTTTGCCTTTGCCTTTGAGCGTTCCAGGGCGTTTGTGCCCTTTCTGGTTATTGAGTAGTATTTCCTTATCTTGCCGCGGACGTTCTTTTGTTCCACCTTCAGGTAGCCGTTCCTTTGCAGCTTATGGAAAATCGGATACAGGGTTCCGAATGAAATGTCGTAGCCGTGTCTTTTCAGTTCGTTCTTGAACTCCTGGCCGAACACAGGTTCCTGTTTTGCATGGTAGAGAATATGGAGCTTGATGAACCCTAAAAGGAAATCACGAACCAGTTCGTCAGCCATCACCTACCCCCTGGTCCGGTCATCTGTCATGAGAAATCGGGGTTTGGAAACCCCTCCCACAAGGATGTTTGCTGTGGGAGGGACATCCCTGTCCCGATTCGGGTCGGATTGGCGTCCTGGTTTCCTGAATCCGAGGCTTATCACGAAGATAAGAAAGCCCAGGAGGCTGAATCCTGCTGAGGTGAAGAAGGCCCATTTGCTGCCGAACGCATTCCAGATTGTGCCCATAATCAGGGAGGCAGGAAACAGGGCAAGGCCGATGCCGGTGTTGAACAGGCCGTATGCTGTTGCCCGGTTTTCGGGAGTAACCAGGTCGGCGATGTATGCCCTGAAGATGCCTTCTGACAGCCCATAGTAGATTCCATAAGCCCCGAACAAGAGCCAGACAGCCAAGAGACTGTTGGCCAGGCCGAACAGAAGATAGACTACTGCGTAGTAGATGAACGAAGTCACGATGATGGGCTTTCTTCCCAGTTTGTCTGACAGAGAACCAAACACCGGCGAGGACATGCTGCAGACCGCATTGTATAACACCCAGATAACCGGAAGAAGAGCGACCGACAATCCCAGTTCCCGGGCCCGCAGAATCAGAAATGCGTTTGAGGAGTTCCCCAGGGTGAAAACGATATTGGCTATGAGAAAGATGACAAAGCCAGGGTTTCGCAGGCCCTGTTTGGTTTTGGACACAGTCTGGCTTTTTGGGACTGAGGTTTCTTTTGCGAATATGACGAAGAATAGTGCCAGGATTACCGGTATGGCTGAGAACAGAAAGACCAATCGGATGTTGTTGTCGAACAGAGAAAGCACAAGCAAGGCGAGCAAAGGTCCGCCGAGCGCGCCGACTCTGTCCATGGCCCGGTGGAGCCCGAACGCCCGGCCCTTTCTCGAGGGGTCAACTGATGTTGAAATCAGGGCATCTCTGGCCGGGGTCCTGACCGCCTTTCCTACCCGGTCTGAAAACCTCACCCCGAGCACTGCGGTCCAGGCATTGGCAAAATACAAGAAGGGCCTGGAAACTGCCGACAATCCGTATCCGAGAAAGATGAATAGCTTCCGTTTTCCCAGCCGGTCTGACAACTTCCCGAAAACGGTTCTGAACAGTGCGGCCGTGCTTTCGGCAATGCCTTCGATCATGCCGATGATTGCCGGGCCGGCGCCGATGCTTGTCAGGAATACGGGAACCAGAGGATAAATCATCTGGCTCGACAGGTCGTTGAAAAGAGAGACCAGACCGAGCACGAACACATTCCTTTTTGGTCTTGCCGGTTTCATATTATCGCTTCCCGATAACGACATACGTTATAATAAGGTCCTATGGGAACGAGTCAAGTTCGAAGCGGCATGTTTGAGCAAAGGAGACGGCCGCCTCGCGGGGAAAGGAGAACACCGCCATGAAAAGAATCAAAGCGACCCGGAGGCGACCGGGCAATAATTACCCAGCACGGTTCGCTTGTCAAGCGATATTTCACCACAAAGAGCACGAAGAACGAACCACAGATGAACACAGATGAAAACAAAGGAAAACCGCCAAGGCCGCCAAGGCATGTCCTGCTCTGCTCCGAGCAGGTGCCATCCGATGGCTCACGAAGTCGAAGGAACGCCAAGAGGAAAACCAAACACAAAGGCACGAAGGACACAAAGAGAAGAAGTCAGAAGTCAAAGTGCAAAAGGCAGAATCTAAACACAAAGACTCACTATGTCAAACAGAGCTTGATGTTAGCCTCATACGGTGGCGCATGATTTGAGCCAAGTGACGGTCTTCATTGTAATTGCTCCGGTCTCGCCACACAGCATACGCGATCTTCAGTAG
>JAUWNN010000266.1 GCA_030612625.1 Caldifarciminota bacterium | reverse complement strand
CAACGTCGGTCCTGGCATGGTCATCACCCAAACTGTCGAACGTGGTCAACTCGGCCCCTGCGCCCAACAGCCGGGTCCTGGTGCACGCCGACGTCACGGGCCCGTACCCGTATCTGGACATGATGTCAGCCCGGCTTTTCTTTTCCACTAACAACCAGGCGTCTTGGACAGAACTGCCAATGACTGCTGTCAACCAGCCCGGCTATGACAGCACCTTCCAGACCGGCTTCACGATTCCCGGCTCGGGCAATATCTACTACTACATCCGCGCAAAAGACACCTTTGGCTACGCCACCCAGTCCCCGTACAATGCGGCAAACACCTGGCCCCCTGGATACAACCTGCTGGCCGAACTGGCCGACGAACCCAGCGGTGATGCAATCAACAACCCGGACGGCCCATGGCTCGACCTCACCGGAGTCTGGATGGGCTACTCGGGCAACTACCTGTACGCCCGGCTGACCAACAACCACAACTCCTGGCCGGTCGGGAATATCGTCACTGACTGGTACATGTACTCGGTCGGATTCCGAAACCCGGATGCGCCCCAGGACACTTTCGCGTTTGCCCTGGGCTACGGCAATGTGCTCGGCCAACTGACCCCGGGGCTATACGTGATTAACGGCTACACCGAAGAAATCGAACGCTTCGCCGACATCGACTACCAGACCGTCGGCAACACACTGACGATGCGCTGCCTGATTTCCGACCTGGTAAATCACCCCAAGTTCGGCCCCTGGCCCATTCCCTCGGGTCTGCTGCGCGCGGGCCGAGGCGACACCCGCTCGGTGAACTGGCTGTCGCAAGTCACCCTCCACGACACGACAAACCAGTGCCGGTTCTACCTCGACCGCACCCCGCGCTTCACAGTCAACCAGAACCAGTCGCCGCTGCTTTACGAAGAGCGGGTCGTGCCTGAGTCCGGCACCCCGGAAACCGACTTCTGGTTCAGTGTCCGGTATTCTGACCCGGACTCCAACCTGCCGCTCACTCATACGCTTTTCATAGGCCACGACACCTTCAGTCTCAAACCCAACCACCACCGGTACTGGGCTGGTGTGCTTTTCAACTGCACAGAAAGCGGATTCAGCCCTGGCTGGCACCGCTTCTACTTCCTGGCTGACGACGGCATGGCCCAGGTCGCAACCGTGCCGGACAGCTTCTATGTCACCGGCACCGGGGTCGCGACAACTCCTGAAACAGGCCTGCCTGATTTCCGGGCCACACCCAACCCGTTCACCGGACAAGTCAGCTTCAATATCTCACGACATTGTCAGACATTTGAGATTTCCAACAGTTGCGGTCAACTGGTCCGAACCCTCAACCCGGCCCGAGGCTCAGGCCGCACATCCTGGGACGGCAGGGACTCCAAAGGCAGACCCCTACCCGCGGGCGTCTACTTCTGCCACGACCCAACCAACCCGACCCGACAACTCCGGGTAGTAAAACTCGCCCGCTGGTAACCCTTAACCCTTCACCCTCTCCCCTTGCAGGAGAGGGCCGGGGTGAGGAATGAAGAGGTCTTGACAACGGGCCCGGCCCCGTCCACCCAGTACCAGTCATCCTCGAAATAGGTGGTGAACCGGTGCCCCCAGGGCCGCACCTTCTCAAGAATTCCAGCAACCTGTCCTCTGGTCAGGTCCAGTTCCTCGGCCAAGTCGTCATAGCTTGCATGCTCGCACAGCCGCCGGGCCACACAATGTCTTACCACCGGCAACTGCATCGCCAGTGCATCGCGCAACTGCCCGGTAGCCCGAGTCCGGGTGAACTCCTCAAAAGCCGTCGCCTTCTCCACCTCGGAAAGCTCGATGCGCTTCCTCCTTACCGGCACAACCGGTTTGCGGACCGGTTCGGGCTTTTCTGCTACCTTCCTGTCGGCCCAATCCTTCATCGCCCGAGCAAGCTTCTGCTTCTCCTTGCCAGGCAACTGCGTGCCCAGAACCTCCAGGCTCTTGACCGCGACCTCAAGCACATGCTCAGGCTTAAGCGCCCGTCCCATCCAATCGCCCCCATCCCGGGCCACCTGCGCCATAAGCAGGTTTCCCTCTGACTTCCGGGCCAGCCCGTAAATCCGTCGAGCGAAATTCATCAACCTCTGGTAACATAGAACATCCACGCCTAACTGACTACAGACCATCAGCTTAACCTTCTCCTCAAACTCAACCAACTTCTCCCGTGCTGCCCTGTATCGCCCGGTTACAGTCGTCCGTTTAACTGGGTCAGCTATCTGTAAGACACCTTTTCGGGCATACTTACCTATTCCACGCACCTCATTCAGCATGAATCCTCCTTGTTTTCCGGGTCAGAACCCACAAAAAACACTGGTACTGCTCCCCCAGGGAGCGGTCTGGGGGACGGCCCTTACGACCCACATGGCCACTTACATCACTCTTTAGATGCCCACTCTGATTTCGGCCCTGATGACAGTCCAAGTTACGGCTCACATGACAACCCAGTTTTCGGCCACAGTCACGGCCCGCATCACGAGAGAACAAACGGCCACAGTTACGGCTCAAATGACGGCCTTGATGACTCCGGCAATCAGGGCTGCAATCCCGATTCAGACCAGGGTGCAAAGCCAGACTCACATAGGAACGCACATAGGGGCGCACATAGGGACCGCAAAAAACACCCGGCCCAGGCTCACAATCATCCTTCATCCTTCTACCTTCGCCTGCGGACCGACCTGAAATTGTCATTTTGGTGTTGAAAACTACCCCCGGTGCTTTTATTTCTCTTCTCCCAACAAGAATACTATCAAAAACACCCGGAAATGTCAACCAAAAAGTCACCGAGCTTCGTTAGCACCGATTCTCCCCCGAAATCACCGAACTTGACAACCGCCACACACCCGCTATCTTCCTCATCGGACAGTAGAATGAAACAGACACCACCCAACCCAAGGAAAGCGCATGCCTGACAACCTGCTTCGTGACTACTTGACATGGCCGCTCCCAAGAGCAGAGTAGTAGTGATGTCCATCGTACGCACCGGGACACGGCAGGCCCAGATAGCCAGTCCGATTCCGTATGCAAGGACGCACAAGCCGCTGCCCGTGCCAAGAATCACCACACCGTCTGCTATGCTGGAGCACCTTGAGAACTTCACGTTCGCCGACTCGCAGCCCGACTTCTTCCGCACAAGAAAGACAACCTCCGTCGAGGAGTTTTGCACAGATGCAGGGCGCGCAGCACGGCTCGTGAATGAGTACTGGACATCAGGCCAGCGTCAGGCGCATTCACTACACGAGGTCTCCTACCGGGCCTGCTTCAAACCTCAACTCCCCTGCTTCTTCATTGCCCGGTTGACCGACCCGGGGGACATCGTATATGACCCGTTCGGCGGGAGGGGCACGGTCGCAACTGAATCAGCGCTCCCGGGACGGCAGGTCAAAACCAATAGCAGCGGTCGACCATCCGCCGGACCGAGGACCTCGATTGACAACGCGAGTCGCTGGTAGGCCGTGAACAGCGCAGGCCCCAAACAGTTCCTAGTCGAGAAGCTTTCCCAGAGGTATGAGGTCAAACGGTTACGCGGAACTCGCGTATTAGCAGTGAACGCGGTTTCGACGCTGTACCTAAGGTTCAGCAGAAACTCAGCCAAGGGTGCCGAACCGACCGCGAAGTTCTGGTTCGGTGTAACAGAAAGCGAGTACAAACGCTACCTGGATAGGAACCTATACGTGGTGTGCATATGCGCTGTGACGCCAACCACGACAGACTACGTAGTTCTGCCGGCTGAGGTATTCGACCAAATAAAGCAGGCCATACCGTTGAGGTCCGGACAGT